>JBDKJZ010000051.1:0-17189 GCA_039796375.1 Pseudomonadota bacterium | reverse complement strand
CTGAGAGCATTCGCAGGTCGCGTATTCCTGTTCAACACATCCGAAAAGTGAAAGAGGGCTCCCCTCATTGTGTGGATGCGATTGAAGAGCGCAAGGTGCAGCTCGTGATCAACACCACTGAAGGCGCGCAAGCGATTCGCGATAGTTATGCCATTCGCCGAAGCGCGGTTCTCGCAAACGTACCCTATTTTACGACCATGGCTGCAGCCGTCGCAGCGGTCGAGGCGTTGGAAGCTTGGGCAATGTCGGAGTCAGGACCTCCGCAGATCCGCAGCGTTCAAGAATGGCACGCCCGCTCGCTGGCGAGCGAAGTGCCACCGGCGTGAGCGCCTCCCGGTCTGCAAATACCGGAGTGAGCGCCACTGAGCGACCGCGCCGGGCGCCGAGGGGTCCTCAAGGTCGCCCGCCGAGCGGGTGAGACGGGCGGCTTTGCTCCGTGATGAGGTACCACGCCTCCACGTTGTTACGGGTCACGCTCAGAACACCCTCGGTGAGCGCCCCGCTGTTGGCGCTACGGACCACCAGCGTGCGCGAGTCGGGCCTGTCTTGTAGCACATCCTCGAAGTCGCCGATGGACGGCGCTATGGGGAAATACTCAAGCAACCTAGTATTCTTGGGGCCATGGACTCGCAGCTCAAAGGATGAAGGCCGAAGGACATCGATGTCCGGCGGTAGCGCCCGCGGCAACCTTGCCGACAGGTTGGCAACAGACTCCCAATTCTCGCGTGGTCGCTCGCCCAGTGTGATCGTCTCTCGGCGCCCTTCCTTGGTGCAGAAGTGATCGCAGGACAACCAGCTCGCGGCTACGTCGAAACTGGGTATGCTTGGGCCTGGGCTCTGGAGTCGCTCGAGCAGAACGAATAGAGCGGTCTCCGACGGATAGCCGTAGCTGACGGTGCCGCGCCCTGAGCGGAAGCGCATCGGTCCCGGGTAGAGCGCTTCGCCGACCCTATAGCCTTCAGGCGCGAAGACGCTGGCCTGGGTTTCGAGCCCGGTTCCTCCTGGGTTCTTCCAATACAAGTGCGCTCCTCGGGGCGGTCGCAATCTCACCAGTAGCCATAACGATCCCTCAGGTGGCTCTGCGAGGTTCAGCGCCTCGGACAACTTAAGCTCGCGCTCAGGGATGAGCTCCAGCGCGAACGCGACGCTTGTGGCGTGGGCTTGCTCGCTGGGATTCCGGGGAGGCGCGGCCGGAGGAAGCCGGTCGGTGCCAACTCGGGTGGGAGTATCCGGGGGCGCTGGGAGAGCAGGCGGTTGGGGCGAACAGGCGCAGAACAACGTGAACAATGCGGGCATCGTCCCAGGATTCCGGGCCCTGCCGAGGCTTAGATGGCAGCTCCGTCGGGCAGACATCCCTCGCCAGGACTTCCGTTCTCGCATGCGATTGGGCCCTATTTATCACAGATCCACCCGGCCATCGAAGAGGGGTGAAATCCCGCCGAGGTCGCTCGATCCAGCAGTAATTGCGAAACCCCCTGAGAGATATTAAAGCTCAGCGGGTGCGAGAATCGACCGGAGCGCTGCGATCCGCTAGATTGGCCCTCGTGAAGCGATACTCGTTAGAAGCGCTGCGCGGTGTGCGTGAGCACCAGGTCGACGAAAAGCGGCAGCGCCTCGCAGAGCGTAACACGGAACTACAGCGGGTTCAGGTGCGTGCAGCGGCCGCGTCAGAAGCGCTTACGAGCGAGCGAGCCGCGCGTCAGTTGATCGCCGAACAGGAACAGCTACGCGCTGCGGCCGGCGTTGCCCGAGCCGGAGATTTTCAGCGGGTCGCCCACTACCAAGTCGGAGCGACGAAGCGCGAGCAAGTCTTGTTCGAGGCGGTCAAGCGCGAGCATCAAGCGCTCGCGGTAGCCGAGCAAGAACGCAACGCAGCGGAACAAGCGGTCGCAGCGGCTCGCGCTGACGCCAAGGTGATCGAGCGTCACCACTCTGAGTCTCAGAGTAAGCAGGCTAGACTGCAAGAAGACGAGCTCGAAGAGGCGGCCCAGGAGGTGTGGGGCGGTGTGCATCATCGCCGAGGCCCTGACGCGTGATGCCTCGTTGGATAGCCGTGGCTGCGGGGAGCCTGGTGTGCGCGCTTGTGGCCGCTTGGTCTTGTTCAGCCCTTTCGCCTCAGCTGAGTAGGTCTCTGTCGGTGCTTCCAAGGGGCGTTGCCCAAGGACCCTTGGCGGTGGCGAACGAGTCCCAGAGCACTACCGGCGAACAGGGACCCACTCTAGACTTGGCATTGGAAGAGTTTGCGCCGCTGCTGAACCACCCAAGCATGGTTTCCGTCCGGGAAGCACGCGAGGAAGAACGGTTTGCCGATGCGGCCACCGAGCTCAGTCAGCTTCTCGCTTCGAGCCTGGCGCAGCAGGCGGAGCTTCCGGAGTACAGTTTCCTTCAAGGTCGTCTGTGGGATGAAGCTTCGCGTTACCCCGAAGCGATCGTGGCATACCATCGAGCTGCAGCTGTCTCGTGGCCTCTGCAGGACTATGCACGCTACATGCTCGCCCGGGTTCTTCTTCGCCATGGGAATGCACCTTTAGCTGTTGAGTTGCTCAGGTCGATTCCGGAGCGCTATCCTTTCGAGGATGAGCGGCAACTGCTTCTCGCCGAGGCAGCCAACCAGCTAAAAGAAGACCAACACGCCGCCTCTATCCTGCGCTCCCAGCTAGCAAAGGTGCCGTTGCCCGCGGACTGGTCCCGCGCCTCACTCATGCTTGCCGAGACTCTCCTCAGACTCGCCAAGGCTGCCCGTTCAGGCGAGACTCCGTCAGCGGTAGACGACCTGCTAGAGGCGCTCTCCGCTACAAGGAAAGTCGGGGTCACTTTTGCTGGAAGCCCGACAGCGGATCGCGCGATGGCGCTTGAGCAGCAGGTCGCCGCAGCGCTTCCCAAGGACGTCTTCTTTGCGCATCAGGCCTTACAGCCAGCGGAGCAACTGGTTCGCGTGAACGCGCTCATGGACGCTCGCAAATTCGCTGATGCGCTGATCGCTGCGGACGAGCTTATTGGGTCGCTCGAGACCCGAAACGAGAAGTTCTCCGATATCGACTGCGAAGTCCGTGTGCAGCGAAATAAGGCACTGTTCGGTGAGAGTGAGTACACCCGAGCCGCCGATGGGTTTTCGGACGTGCTGCGATTTTGTAAAGACACTGAGCTACGCCCAAGTGCCCTCTATCTCGCTGGAAAGTATGCGGCGAGCGATAAGCGCCACGCGCAGGCGGCCCGGCACTTCACGGAACTCGAAGAGGGCTTTCCACAGCACCGGCTCGCTGACGACGCGAGGCTGTTGCGTGCTCGGAGCCAGCTAGAGCTGGGGGATGAGGCTAGTTTCACACGCCTGCTATCGGATATCGCGGAGGACTATCCCGAAGGAGACATGGTGCTCGACGGGGTGTTTGAGCTAGCCCTACGCCGCATCGAACGCTCCGACTGGGGAGGAGCGGCGGTTGTCCTCGAACGTGGGCTCAGCCTGGCGAAGCGTGCTGATCTTGGACGCGATCAAGAGTGGGCGGGGCGTGAGCGCTACTTCTTGGCGAGAGCCTGGATCGAAACGGGCGAGCGTGAGCGGGGGATATCCGAGTTCGAGGAGCTGATCCGACAACGCCCACTCTCGTTTTATATGCTGCACGCGTATGCAAGACTGCTCGAGCTAGACAAGGACCGAGCGCTTTCCGTTAGAGCGTCGGCTATCCTTGAAACTCAAGCGATGCCGTTTCGCTTCGATTCGCGCCCCGAGTTCAAGGCACCGGCGTTCCAGAGGGCCCTCGCCCTGATGCGCGTGGGCGAGCTGGGTTGGGCGGAACGAGAACTCAGCGCGATGGATAAGGTGACAGATCAGAAACCCGAACTGCTCTGGGCGATGGTGCTCCTGTACGACCGGGCTGGAGCGAAGTCGCACTCCTATGGCTTGGCCCGCGCGAAGTTGCAGGATTGGCTCGGTCGCTGGCCAGTCGGAGATTGGGCCAGCGCTTGGCGCCTGGCTTTTCCGCGGCCCTATGAGGACGTGGTGCGCGCCGCCGCGGCGCGTTTCGGTGTGCCCGAATCATTGATCTACGCCGTCATGCGCGAAGAATCCGGGTTCGACGCGCAAGTGGTCAGCCACGCCGATGCGTACGGCTTGATGCAGCTCATCAAACCGACGGCAAAGTACTTTGGCAAGAAGCACGATCTGCCTTACTCAGAAAGCGCACTCAAGCGTCCACAGATCAACATTCAGCTTGGCGCCTCTGTGCTTCAAAACTTCACGGCAGCGTTCCCAAGTAATCCGCTCCTCGGTATCCCCGGCTACAACGCCGGGCCGGGTCGCCCCAGGGCGTGGCTGAAAGAGAGCCCCACATTGGATTTTGACGTCTGGGTGGAACGAATCCCGTTTCGCGAGACGCGCCGCTACACAAAGCGCGTGCTGTCTAGTCGCGCTGCCTACGCTTTCCTCTACGACTCCTGGGACTCTGAGGCGACCCACCTTCCGGTTCGCCTCATCCGAGACTAGGGAGCAGCTCAACACCAGAGCGTCCGCGGACGCTCTGGTGGCCCCGAGCTGGTCCAGGAACTCCTGCGCTGGGCTTGTAAAAGCCAGCATCCGGCGGTGAGAGCGTCCGCGGACGCTCAGGTAGCCCCGAGCTGGTCCAGGAACTCCTGCGCTGGGCTGTAGCCAGCATCCGCCGTGAGCGCGCGCTTGCCGAGCAGCGCCGCCTTCTTGTTGTCGCCGCGCTGCTGAGCGATGATCCCTTGCCGAAGGTAGGCCTCAGCGCGGCTCATCGGGCATTCCTCTTTGAGGAGCGTGATGAGCTGGAGTGCCTTGATAGCCGAGTCGAAGTCTCCACGGTCCATCGCGAAGACCGCCAGCTCAGACGCGACGTCGCCGTTCTTTCTATCACTCTGCAAGGCAGCGTCTAGCCAAGCGAAGCGGCCTTCTTCGTCCCCCGCGGCCTGCGCGATCAGGGCCATAGCGTGCTGGAGCTGACTCAGCTCCGGCGACCGCTTCTTTCCGTGGGACTTGATCGCGCTCTCCAGCAGCTTGCAGGCCTGTTCGATCTGTCCTGAGAAGGTGTATGATTTGGACAGACCTACGGTTGCAGCATGGTCACGGGCCTTCAGCTTGAGCGCTTGTTCGAATGCGTTGACCGCCTCCGCGCTTGCTTCACCGGTCTTGACCAGCATGTCGCCGGCATCGATCAACAGCTGGTAGCGCGCATCGCGATCCTGCTCGTTGTCCGCTTGGGCTAGAAGTAGCGAAGCGAGCTCCTTGTGCGCACCTGCGGCCTCGTACATGCGCCGTAGGCGAGTACGCACAGTTTCTTCGCCCGGCATCTCCTGATTGATCTGCTCCAGGACTTCGCGGGCGTCCATCGGGACACCCGCGTTCTCGCAGGCCTGCGCCAGGTTTGTCGCTGCTTCCAGCTTGCGGCTGCCGGCAGCGATTGAGAACAGATGTTTGTAAGCTGCGATCGCGGCTGACCAATTGGCGCTGCGTGTGGCGAGTTGACCCCAGATGCTCACCGCCTCGCCGTCGGAGGGTACCCGCTCCGCCCAGCGGCGCAGCATTTCAAGGGACGCCTCGCTCTGCCCGAGCGCCGGTAAGAGCTGCGCCAGCTGCAAGATCGCGCCGCGTTCGGCGGTTTGATCTCCTTCGGCTTCAGCGAGCTGTCGCTGACGATCCAGTAGCGCCGTCAGGTCGTCGTCGGTGGCCTGTGCGCCGAGACCCTTCGCAAGCGCCAAGTCGCGTATTGCACCGGAGATTGCCTGCAAACTGTTTTCGTCGGTTCGAGCGCGCACCGCTGCGCGAATGTGCAAGATCACCCCGCGTCGCTCGCCGCTCAGTCCGTCGGTTTGCAGCGCGTCCGTGAGCGCCAGAAGGGCGCGTTCTGGTTGACCAGAGAGTAACAAGTAGCGACTGAGCGCCTCAAGTACCTGAGGGGTCAAGGGCGCCTTGGAGTTCGCCTTTTCGAGGACTTCGGCAGCCATGGCAGCGTCGCCGAGCTGTTCCTCGTACAGCCTCGCGGCTTCCAAGAACCGTTCGATAGCGGAAGCAGGGTCTTCCCGGTTCTGCGCATCGAGGCTGATCATCTGAGCTAGCGGAGCAAATTGCTCCCGAGCCCGATACCAGGCCTCTAGCTGGCTGCGCAGGGCTTCGCTCGCTGGGTTTGCCTGGAAGCCGAGTTCCATAGCTCGCTCGATGCCGCTTTCGTCCCGCAGCTCTTGGCGGAGGCCCATCAGCTGCATCGCTAGGTTCTCCGCGGCTTCTGGATCTTCGACGGGAAGCAAACTCTCCATCAAACTCGCCCGCTCAGCTTGTTCATCCGAAGGAACGAGCCTAAGCAGTGCGGATAGTACCTCCTTGTTGGCAGGAACTGCCGCGCGTGCAGAACGATACACCAAAAGCGCGGCGTCCAGGTCTTCCTTCTCACACACTTGGCCAAGCTTGAGTGCGTATCCGACGGTGGCCAGCTGGTCGCCACGGTCAATCGCGGCGTCCATGCGCTTGTACATTAGGTCACGCACTTCTTCCGGGCGCCCCTGGTTCGCGAGGAGCTCAATCAGGAGTTCGGAAGCCTCTTCGTGATCGGGCTCCTCGTCCAGCGCCCGCTTCAGGGAGGCTTCGGCGTCTTGGAAGCGAGCTGCATCGATCAAGAGACGCACACGCTCTAGCTGTAGCGCGCGGCGCTCGTCCGCGTGGACTACGTGGTCTTCTGCTCGGCCCAAGATCCGCTCGAGCTTCTCGTATTGACCGTTCTTTCGGTACAGCTCAAGTAAGGGTTTCCACGCTCTCGCGTCACTCGGTTCCCGCTTGGCCAAACGCTCATAGACTGCAGCAGCTTTGCTTTCGTCTTGAAGACCGGTCTGAGCGATGTCGGCGATGCGGAGTTCAAGCTCGAAGCCTTCGCCTTCGTCGGCGAGCTTGGCGACTTCGCTCAGTAGGTCAAATGCTGCTTGGTGATGCGCGGAAGCGTGGTCAATTTCCGCGAGGCGCACAGCCGCCCAGATGACCTTGGATAGCTCACCGTCAGCTCGCGCGCGGTCGACAGTTCTGCGCAGTAGCGCTTCAACCTGACGATTGTCGTCGAGTGACTGGGCCAGCGCGACGGCCTCCTGCAGTTGCGCGAGGGTTGTTTCCGCCTGAGCGGTGATCCTTACCAACGCTTTGAGTAGGACTGTCTTGTCTCCCAGGCTTCGTGCTGCGGTCTCAAGCAAATCCAGCGCTGCCTGACTCGCCGGGACCACGTCGAAGGAGTGCTCAAGCATCGCGATGCCTGCTTCCCAGCGCGGTGAGCGATCGAGAGCGCGTTCAAGTCGGGCCACTCCGTCCGTCGCGGTATCCGGTGCGCAAAGCTCCAAGTCAGCGAGCCTGAAGAGCGCGTCTGTGAGCGTCTGTGGATCGAGGTCGGGCTCCGGAGCGGCCACGAACCGATTCAGCGCCGCGCGCAGGCCGCGCATGTCGCCGCTGCCCTCGTGGACGCGCCTTACAGCATCGAAGGTCTGCGCGGAGCGGTACTCGGTCGCCTGCGCACGCTCATACAGGTTTGCCGCCTCGGCCAGAGCACCCCGGCGCTCGGCCTCGTCGCCCAAGCGCAACCACAGGTCGCAGCTGAGCGCTGGATCGGTACCTGCATTCACCCGAGCGAGCTCTAGCAGCGTCTCAGTGAGACGCTGCCGCATTCCGCTCTGCTCAGCCAAGACGCTCGTTTGGTCGAGCAACTCAAGGTCGTGCGGGTCTCCAAGCAGTAACTGGAGCCGTAGCTCCAGCGCCTCCTCGAAGCGTTCCAGATGAACCAGCACGGACGCCCGGCTGCGCAATACCTCGCGCTTAGCACCGCTGCTGTCGGCACGAGCCTGACGACGCTCGAGCGCGCCTAGGAGCAGCTCCCACTGCTTTGCGTCGCCTAGGGCATCCTCGAAGCGGAGTGCCTCTTTGGGGTCTTGGTCCGCGGCTTCAAGCGCCGAATCGAGTAGGTCTTTGGCTCGCTCTTGATCGTTTCGTTCGGCTGCGATGCGATACAGCTCGAACAGGATCGCGCTTTCGCCTATGCCGCCCTGCTGGCTGCGTCCGGCGAGCAGCAAGAGTGCGCGATACGCTGTCTCTGCGCGCTCCAGTTCGCCCTTTTCGCGCGCGACGTCTCCAAGCGCCTTCAAGATTTGCGGCTCACTCCGCTGGATGTTCGCAGCGGCCTCCAGCTGGGTCAGTGCTTCGTCGAGGTTGTTTTCGCTGCGAGCAAGCAGCGCGAGTTGAAAGTGAACAGTGGCCCGTTCAGGGGTTCTGCGTCGGCCAAACTCCGTGAGCAGCGCGTCAAGAAGGTCGCGTGCCGCGTCGAATCGCTCCGCGTTGCGCAGCGCATCCGCGAGGGTCAGACGCAGTTCCCTGTTTGTAGGGTCCAAGTCCCTCGCTTTTTCAAGCAGGGGAATCGCTGACTCCAGGTCGTCCAGCTCATGCCAGCGGACTTTCGCTGAACGACACAGAAATTGGACCTTCGTCGCGGGGTCGGCTGTGAAAGCGACCCCCTCGCTCAGTAGCGCGGCGAACTCGGGCCATTCTTGTCGCTCTTCGCGTACTCGCGCGAGCAGCTGACGAACCTCGAGCGCGGCAGGGTCGTCACTTAGGCCGTGCTCAAGGAACTCGATGGCTTCGTCTTCTCGGTTCGCCCGCTTTAGAGAGTTGCCGAGCCGAACTAACGTTCCGCGCCTGGCGCTCTCTTGCGCAGGCGGAGTCAGCTCATATCGTTGCTTCAACCAGGCGACCGCCTCAGTGTGCTCTTCGCGTTCCGTGTGAATACTGGCGAGCGCATCAAGGACCTCGACGTCCGCATCGAGTTCGACCGAGCTGCGGTAGGCCTGTAACGCGCGGGGGATGTCCTCCAGCGTCTGCTCAGCTAGCAATCCAGCCCGAGCGTAGAGGCGGCCAGCGGCGAGGGCGTCGCCACTGTCTCCCAGCTGGTCGGCTTGCTCACACAGCACGTCGAATAGCTCAGAGTATCGTTCGGCCGGTGCGAGGATTTCGGCGAGAGCGTCCACGGACTCGGGATGACCGGGCAACTGGACCAGATTGCGGCGGAGTGCTTGGATTCTTGAATCAGGATCTTCGCCTAGGGCGCCGAGTACACGGGCCAGCTCAAGTCGTAGTTCCAGCTGACGGCCGGGTTCCGGACTCAGCTTAAGCTCGGCTTCCCTGAGGCTCCGCAACTGATCGAGTTGACCCTCGTCCTCATACAGGCGGGCCAGCAGGTTGATTGTTGCTATGCGCGCTGGGTCCTCCTCCAGGATCTCCGCACATAGCGCGATGCTCTGCTGGGCTTGACCCAGGTGATAAGCGGCGACCTCTGCCGCGCGGTGTTTCAGATCGCGTAGGAGCGGCGCGTCGAAGTTCATTGTCGCACCGCGAGTCAGCAGGGCGAACGCGTCGCCATAGTCGGACGAATCCGTCGCGATGCGCACGAGCTGATCGAGAGACCAGGCGGCGGTCTCTCGGGTCGTCGCCTTCGCCTTCTTGATGATGCGCGCTTCAGCGAGGAGCAGGCAGCGCTCAAGAATGGGGCGACCTAGGGCCGTATCGCCAACCACTTCCAGTGAAACATGGGCTGCCTCTTCTAGGTGAGGGAGCGGATCCTCGGCGACCTCAGCTAGCTTGAGCAGCGCCTCGACCAACGGGCGGCTGGGCTCGTCGCGCAATAGCTCCACGAGCATCGTCAGGCTCGGAACCTGCCGGAATTCGTCGACGGCTTCGCTCAATACACCCTTGGCTGCCCTCGAATCGCTGCGCTGGTCTCTGTGCCAAGTCGCGAGGAGGAACTTCAGGTCGTGGGAGGTCTGAGCGCCCAGTCGAGGGGGCTGTTTGAGCGCCGCCTCCAGGCATTCGAGCGCCGTGTCCCAGGCGGCCTCAGTCTCGGCTGAGCTGAAGAAGCTATCGCGAATCGGTTCAAGGACACCGCCATGCGCATGGGCGCTTTGCAGCACCGCCCACGCCGCGCGGCTCCAGTTGGCGGAACGGCCCGCGGTGCGCACTACTGCGCATACCCCCAGAATATGGGCGCGATCCAGTTCCACGATTCGAGTGTACGCTGCGAGAGCGTCGTCGTAGTTTTGAACCCGGGTTTCCAATAGCCGGCCTTGTTCAAACAGTAACTCGGCAATGCGTCCGTTATCGTCGCACTGGCTAAGGGCAAGCGCGTAACCTTCAACGGCGGCACCCCAGCCCCCCGTCTCGGCTGCGAGGCGCTGCATTTCTGCCTCAATCGATTTTGCGGGAGCAATCGAAAAGGCGCGCTGGACGTACGCGAGCGCGTTTTCCTGGTTCTGCGTAGTTGTCTCGACGACTTCTGCGGCTTCAAGGAGCAGAGCCTGTCGTCTCGCGAGCTCAGGCTCCACGCCGAAGCGAGTCTCGACGAGATCCAACCAGGCTGTCCATTCATCAGCAGCCTTGTATGCCGCAGCTAGGGATTCGGCCGCAGCATGGCAGCACACTGGTGAATCCAGCAGAGACCTTAGGCCATCCCGAGCCCGTTGAAAGCGGGGATCGATCGCGGTGGCTTTGCTATACTGAACTACAGCATCGGCGGGGGCTGCCTTGTGGTCGCGAAGAGTGTCGCCCAAGGTCGCGAGGTGGTGGGCGCGACGCTTACCGTTCTGCTCCTCTGCTTCCACCAGAGTGAGCTGAGCGATTACATCGTCCCAGTGTTGTCCTCGAAGGAGCAACGAGGTGAGGGAGTCGACAGTCTCCTCGTTTTGACCGAACAACCCTTCAACTTCTCGCCACGCGAGGATTGCGCGGGTCCAGTCCTGAAGCTTCTGATCCAGGATCTGCGCGATCCAGACCAAATCCGAACGCCGCTGCGCGTCGTCAGTGGAATGGTCAAAACGAGCCCGCAGCGTTGTGAGCAGTGCGTCCCAGTTGGCCAATCTCGAGAGGATCCGCACCTTCACGTCTAGCGCCGCATGGTCGCCGGCATCTTTCCGCAAGCACTCGTCCCAGAGACGGAGAGCGCGCTCGTCGCCTCCTAGGCGCTCGGCGAGGTCGGCGGCTTCGCCAAGGACGAGCCGCTGCTTCTTTTCATCAGGTTCAAGCGCAGACAGCTTCTCCAAGACGTCGAGGCGCTGGCCCGTCTGCGAGCTGCCGGTGAGCAGCTCGGTCAGGCGCTGGGCCGCAAGGAGCTTGGCTGCGTCCGTAGACTCGTTGTCCAGCAGCACGCGAGCGTAGAGTTCTGTGGCCGCTTGGCTGTCGCCCGCTTGGGTTTGCTGAGTCTGGGCAGCCTCCAACAAGAGTTCGACTCGCAGAGCGGGGTTCGGTACGACATCGCTGGCTTCGACCAAGGAGTTGGCGAACAATGCATAGTCGTGCGTCACCGCGGCCAGCTCACGGAGCTGCAGGAGTGCCTCGGTATCGGTTGGCGATAACACAAGCCAAGCCGCTGCGCGGCGTTGCGCTTCCGGAGTGCGCTCGGCGTGTATCAGGCACCCGACAAGCTCCCGATAGAGCCCAACCTGGTCTGCCAGCGTAGCGCCAGGTTGTTGGGCGATCTGAAGCGCCAGGTCCAGGACTCGCACCACGTCCTCCAGCCGTTCACTCGCGGAGTAGCGGAACTTCAAGACAGCGAGCGCTTCTCGCTTATGCTCGACGGCGCTTGCCGGATGCGCTGCGATCCGTTCAAGCAACGAGCAGGCATCGGCCTCTCCGTCGCCAGCTTCGAGGATTTCTCGAACTGTCTTTAGCGCAAGACCAGCGTCCAGCACGTAGTCGAGATATCTCTCCGCAATGCGTACTCGCAGCGGCAGCTCCTCGGCGGTGCTGACCGCTCCCAGGCGTGCGGTCCAGGCTTCGATCAAGTCGACATGCCGTTCCTGCTGCTCAAGCCGGCGCTCAAGCGACGCGGCGAGCTTGTCGTCAGCGGGCTTCAGCAGAAAGAGCTGCTTCAGATAGTCGCTAGCCCGCTGCGCTTGCCCTGCAAAGTCTTTTGCAATGCGTGCCGCTTCTTCCAGTAAGTGAGTGCGCCTCGCGCTGTCGTCCAGATTCAGCAGCGCTTCGTCATAGATACCCAGCAGTTCGTCCCACCGTTCAGACAGCGTTAGCAGCAAGCTCAGCTTCTCGAGGGCCCAACTGTTCGAGTAGTCTCTCTGGATCAGCTGCCTGAGGACAGCGACGGCGCGAGTCGGATCTTCGTACCACTCCTCAAGGAACTGCACGGCGCGCTGCCCAACGAACTGCAGGGTCTCAGGGCCCAGATCTCGAGAGAGCGTCTGGTGGTAAAGGTCAGCGACCGGATCGGGGGAATCCGTTTCTATGGCATACTCATCAACAGCGTCCCAGCGCGTGTCATCTGCGGGGTGGAGCCGCGCTGCGGCGAACACGTCGGTCATGGAGGCTTCGGCGGAGGGCGTCTCGGCGATTTCGTCACTCATAACAATGCATCACGGCTCCCGCGCCGGCGGGCCGGGACTCCTGGGCGGGACGATGGGCCATTTAGAGGCCTGTAATCAATAGGGAAGTGGCCCGTTTTCCTTGGTCGGGTTCCCACGTATCGCTTCGGTGGTCGGCGTTCGGAGAGGGCTCGTTGCCACTACGGCTGGGGTGAATAATCTCACACGAGGTGTATTCACCACGGACCCCGTGCCGCGATTTGGGGGTCGCGGAGTCCGATTCTTATGAGCGTGAGACGGGGCGCCTAGCAGCCGGACAGCGACCGAAAAGCGTTCCAAGCGGCTGGCATGTTTTGGAAACGTTGGGTTGGGTCAGCGGCGAGGGCGAGTTCCAGCCAAGCATCGAGGTCTCCGGGCAAATCTGGACGGAGCGCGAGGAGGCTGGGGCGCGGGCCTTGTGTAACCGCCTGGAGCAGCGCCATGAGGTTACTGGCATCGAACGGGGTCCGGCCAGTCAGCGCCTGAAAGACGATTGCCGAGAACGAGTAGACGTCGAACGCGGGCGTGAGCTCAGTCGCTCCCCGCCAGCCCTCGGGGGCCAGGTAGCTTGGCGACCCCGCGATGGTGCCTTCAGCTGTGAGTTTACGCTTATCGCGGAACTTTGCGAAACCGAAGTCGAGCACCCGCACGCCGCCGCCGGTGGCCGGACTGAGTACGAAGATGTTTCCGGGCTTAAGATCGCGGTGGACGATCCCCCGTAGGTGCGCGGCGTGGACGGTCTCGACTACAGGGGTTAACAGCGCGACTAGGTCCGCCGGCGTGAGCTTGATGTCCAGCCTCTTGAGGCCAGTCAGATAGTCATCAAAGTCGAGCCCGTGCAGTCGCTCCATTACGATGCAGAGTGCGCCGTCGTCGGTCTCGCAACAGTCGTAGACCTTGAGCGCGGCGGTGCCAGTCAGCGTGCTCATGGCCTCGTACTCCCGACGCAGTCGCTCGATCGAGTTGGGGTCACGTGACTCTGGCTTCAAGATCTTGATCGCCAGTTCTCTCCCCGTCGCTAGCTCAGCAGCGGAGTAGACGATGCTTTGGCCGCCGTCGCCGATCACCTCGCGAATCACGTAGCGTTTCGCGACCGTATTGCCTAGCCTCGACGCTCCGTCACCCATCAGTCGTCACTCATATCACATCCATGCGCCACCAACACGCCCCGACTTTTCATCCGTGGTCCGGGGCGGGGGAGCGCGGTTTCCGTCGCCTCGGCTGGGGGCTCGTGGTCGCCGCAATCTCCGCCGTCTGTGCCTTGGTTGTGAGCGGCTGGCATCTGGCGCTGGCACAGGACACCGCCCGTTTCGGGGTTGTCGATCTGCACGTCGATCTGCCCTATCAGGTGAACTACAAGTCTAAGAGCCTGGGATTCGGAACGGGTCAGTATGTCGCTGAGTGGCTCGCCTCCAGCGGCGTCACAGACGTCGTGATGCCGCTCTACGTACCGAGGGATGTGTCGCCGTCCGGTCCGCGAATGCGCGATCTAGAGGAGTCTTTCGCACGAGTATCGACTCTGCTGCCAGCTACGAAGCCCTACCGAGTGGGACCGTGCATGCCGGGCAGTGGCGTGAGCGCTCACTTTTCGCTCGAGGGCGCGGAGCCACTGGGGTTCGAACTCCGGGAGGTCGAGCGCTGGATGTCCCGTTTGAGGCTGGTCGGGCTAGTTCACACCTACGACACCGCAATCGCAGGATCGTCCGGTTCGCGTCAGGGGTCGCGCGATTTCGGACTGACGCGGCGCGGTCAGGAGCTGGTGCGAAGAATCCACGCCTATGGCGGAATCACGGACATCTCACACGCTTCCGATGCGGCGTTTGCTGACGCGCATCAACAGGCGCTAGCGGCGGGTCGGCCACTTGTCGCGAGTCACTCGAACACGCGCGCTCTCGCCGATCATCCGCGTAACCTGACGGACGTCCAGCTTCGCGCGATTGCTCAAACGGGTGGCGTCATCGGGATTAACTTTCACTCGCCGTTTCTCGTGGCTTCGGGCGGTCGAGCTGAGCTCGACGATGTCGTGCGTCACATTCAACACGCGGTCGCGGTCGCGGGGATCGACCATGTCGCCATCGGGAGTGACTTTGAGGGAGGCATTTCTCCCCCTACGGCTCTCAGCGACGTTCGGGGGTTCCCAAAGCTCGCAGCGTCACTCCTGGCTGCCGGACTGAGCCGCGGGCAGGTTGCCAAGGTCTTCGGCTTGAATGCGCGCCGGGTTTTGTGCGACACCCGGACTTAGAGGTACGAGTGACTGATCTTGAAGAGCGCTGTCTTGAGGCATTTCCGAACTGGTTGGACAGCTTGGGAAGGGACACTCCGGTACTCCTGCGCAGCGCTCAGGTGAGTGCGAGGGAACGTGACAGTCGGCTCGTCCTAGCGACGGCGCTGAATTATCTGCTCAAGTCGGTAGACTTGATCCCTGATGGCATCGAAGACTTGGGTTTCTTGGATGCTGCGTTCGCCTGTCGCGTGGCCGCTTCCATCGCTCTCACAAAGACTGCTCTCGCCGACGGGCCGCTCAGCCAGCTCGCAAACGACGCCACCCTGATCGAAGAATTCCTAGGCGATGACTTCGGGCGGCTGAGCGCGTATGTCTTGGGATTGGGCGAGGCTTCCGTCCGGGGGCGCACATCGGCTGAACTGTTGGACGACCCAACAAGGTTTTCCGAGCTTGCCGATGAGCTGGAGGCGTGGTCGGAGTCCTACGCCTCACCCCACTTCTCACGTGACGAAATGAACCTCGTGAAGCTTCGGTCATTCTTCAAGGCGAGGCTTCGCTAGGGTAGCGGCCTCGCCGTTGTGTCGGCGGACTGACGTCCGATCGCGGTTAGGACGCCTAGCTGGGCGATTTCTGTGGGTGACTCTCGGTGCCACCCAGAGCGCCGCCGTTCGCGATGAAGTCGTTCAGCAGCTCCCGACATTCAGCTTTGCCCTTGAGGTGCGAGACGATCGCGCGGCTAGCGGTGTCGAAGCGCTCCTCATACTCCAGCCCTTCACGGGCCCGAGAGGCGACCTTTTCTCGCCCGGCAGAGAGATCTTCTTCGAGCGCCTCGGCATAACGCGCGAGCTGTCCGCGGAGCTCTTCGATTTGAGCACGCAAGCCTCGCGCAGTTGCCTCGCGGGCTGCGCGCTTGGCCTCTTTGTTCTTGAGATCTTGTCGTCTCACGTCAACGAGCGCCAGCGCGGCGCCGGCTTGTTCGAACGTCACGCGGGTGGCCGTGCGGTTACGCTCGCCCTCATTCGCACGGCTCACGGCTTCTTCGGCGTGTCCCTCGGCCTTGCCGAGGTCTTCCCGGGCCGATTTCTCTTCTTCGCCAAAGTTGGTTGCGTCGCGCAGCGCCCGCGATTCCTCCTGGGCGAGCTCCTCCACTTTTCGACCGATCTCCGCCCGGAGAGCGCGCCCCCGCCGCTCTAGAGCTTCGAGACGCTTGGTGTGACTGGCGATCTCGCCCTCCAATCCGCTAGCCTTCGCAGCGAGTTCCCAAGTCAAGGCGATTGCAGTCGCAAGTTCAGGCGGACTGTTGGCTCCAGGGTATGCGCGAGCTGCCATGCGTGAGAATAAACCGGCCCGGCTCGCCCACTCCGTTACGTTAGCGGAACGTGTCGGGGGTGGCGGGGGCGGCATTTGTGGCGCCGCGGCCGCGGCGTCCGAGTCCTTGTCCCAGACCTGCGAAGGCAAGGAACGCTGAAAAGCTTTGAGCTCCTCGAGGAGGTGGTGTCCGTCGCGATACCGCCGTCGCTGTTCCTTTTCCAGTAGCCGGAGGGTGATGCGCTCAGCCGTCGGGTGGCAGTCTGCTCGGATACTGCTGGGCTTCGGCGCTTTCGCCGTGCGCTGCAGCTCAAGTAGTGTGTCGCGGTCGCTGGAGCGAAAAGGCAGCTGCCCAGTGAGCATCTCGAAGAACAAGACTCCAAGAGCGTACAAGTCTGATTGAGGCCCAGCCGTTTCACCGCGCGCCTGCTCCGGAGACATATATTCGGGTGTCCCGAACACGGCGCCTTTTGGAGCGAGCCTTGGGTCGTGGGCGAGCGCGGCCAAGCCGAAGTCGAGGATCTTGACGAAGTCTTTTCGTCCACCGCGCGCGGTGAGCAAGATGTTGTCACTCTTCAAGTCACGATGCACCACGCCGAGATCGTGCGCGCGGGCCAAGGCGGCGCCCATTTGCTCGATAATGTCGACAGCGCGTTGCAAGGGGAGCGGGCCGCGAGCGATCTCCGCGCTCAGCGGAGTCCCGACTAGGTACTCCATCACCAGGTAGAGCTCACCTTCGTCGGTTTCCCCGATGTCGTGGATATCGATGATGTGCGCGTGGTCGACGCGGTTGGCTGCCCGAGCCTCCCTCAGCATCCAGGCGCGCAGGTGGGTCTCGCCGCGTAGATCCGGTCGAATCAGCTTCACCGCTACGATGCGGTCGATCAGGACGTGGCGGGCCCGATAGACGATCCCCATGCCCCCTTCGCCAATGCGAGCCTCGAGCCTATAACGGCCGGCAATTACCTTGTTCAGTGCAGGATCGTCTGTCCGTTTACGCGCAACCACTATCCAAGCCCCACTTGTCCCGAATATCCAACTGTCTACAAGATGTTACGGTAGCGACCAGTACTACGAAAGCCCTTCTCTTGCCGCGCGGAGCTGTTTGTCACCAGCGGCCGGTCGCAGAGAATGGATCCACATGCGCACACTAGATCTGGCGAGCGCCCTTCCGCCGTAAGTCAATTTCAGTATCTAGTTTGTTAGCTAGAAGTCAGAGCGCAACAAGGGAAAGATGAACTGAGTTGCTTGGGTAACGCCGAACTCTCGGACCTCGTGTGGAGAG
>JBDKJZ010000050.1:0-17240 GCA_039796375.1 Pseudomonadota bacterium | reverse complement strand
GCCCGCTTGCGAAGTTGCTGGCTGCGAAAAGGGTTTCGAATGCCAAGCGGGCGCTTGCGTTGCCGCCTGCGATGACATGACTTGTGCCAGCGGGTTTTCTTGCCGCGCCGGCGTCTGCGAGAAGGATCCGCCGATAGGACCGCCGCTAATCATTGAGCCGTTTGCGGTTCCGCCACTAGCGCCCGACGTCGGGCGAAGCTTGTTACCTGCGGGAGCAAGCTGCCCTTGTAGTCGTCAGGGCGGCGCCACTGAAGTCACCGAGTGCCCTCGTGGCCTGGGGCAGTTCGCGGCGGCGAACGTCGACGCTGGCGGGGGGGCGCTCAGTTTGAACGGTGTTTCGGCGGTCGGCTTTTCCGTCGAGATCCCCGCCGGGGCCTTGTCGAACACCACTCAGGTTTCGGTGATAGAAACGGACGCGGCGCCCCCCGGTGGGCTCGTGGACTTTTCTCCGGTTTACCGATTCGATCCACCGCTGGACCTTGATGTCGCTGCGGAATTCAGGATTGGAACGGAGAATGCTCAAGACGTGATCGGAAGCCTCGCAGTCTACGCTGCATCCGAAGCAGGGGCTGCTTTTGAGCCACTCGCCGATAGCATTGGTGGTACTGGGTTCATGGGGGCATCCAGCAAGAAGGTCTGGCTATTGGTTGTGGGTTGGGTGCCGGGTGCTACTCTGTCAGGTTGCCCAACCATCACCACTATTCTGCCTGAACTCCCGGGAGCCGTGTGCACCGGAGCCGCCGAGGAGTGGCTTGGCTGCGGGGGAAGCGGCTGCGCCGTCTGCTCTCAGAGCACGGCGTTTCCATACTACTTCATCAACCATTCGACCTGCGACAAGGGCAGCGTTTGCGCTGGGAGTTCATTCAAATGCAGCGGTAGCTGCCCCGCGCCCACCGTTGAAGATCAGACGTACTTGCCCGGCACCTGTGAAGGCAGCGTCGGGCAGTGGGACGGTTGCCGGGGCAATGGTTGCACCGCCTGCACGGATGCGCTCATTGGCTTTCCGAAGTATTTTGAGAACCACCCGAGGTGTCTTGCGAATCCCGGGTGTGATGGGTTGTTCTATACCTGTAACGACAACTGCCCGACTCCCACGGACGCGGACAAGTAGCGAGCAATTCGGACTCAAGCTCACTCCGTTCGACGGGCTCATCGACGATGTCGGCATCTGGAATCGGGCGCTCACCGCCAACGAGCGCGCCTACCTGGGTGCGCACCCGATCTCGACGCCCGCGCGCGCCCCGAGCGGCTCTTGCTGGGTGCTGCAGTGAAGCGTACCCAGCCCGACAACAAGATCTAGCGCGTGAATACCAACCACGCGACGGTCAGGAAAGAGCTCCGCAAATATGTTCAGCGCGAGGCGATCCGCGGGGTCGTTGAACGTGGGTACCAGCACGCACTCGTTGCCGATGTAGAAGTTCGCGTAGCTGGCGGGCAGCCTCTCCCGTTGGTAGTGCACGGCCTCCGGCATTGGCAGCCCGACGACATCTAGTTTTTTGCCGCGGGCGTCACGAGCTTGCGCGAGAACGCGACGCGCCGCGCGGAGCGGTTCATAATCGGCGTGTCGCTTGTCGTCTGTGCTCGAAACCACCACCCTACCCGGTCCAACGAAACGGGCGAAATCGTCAATGTGCCCAGAGGTGTCGTCTCCAGCGATCCCATCCTCAAGCCAGATGACGTGGCTTGCGCCCAGGTAATCACTAAGCGCTTGCTCAACCTGTGCCTGCGTGATGCCAGGATTGCGAGTGAACGGCGATCCGAGCAGGCAGCGCCGTGTCGTGAGCAACGTGCCTAGACCGTCAACGTCGACGGAGCCACCCTCGAGCACCAGTCGCTTGGCTTTCCCCGCAATAGTCGCAGTGGGTTGCCAGTGTTGCGGAGCCGAGCTCCGTGCCACCGCTAGCCCCGCCTGGTCGTCAAGCTTGTAGTCCGGATAGCGGCCCCAGCCATTGAATCGCCATTTGACCGCCCCTAGCTGTCCGCCTTCGTTGGTCACAAACAGGGGCAGATTATCGCGCGCCCAAGTGCGATCCGTCTGATGGTGGAAGAAGTCCACGCGGCTCACATCCACGTCGGCTTCGCGCAGTTGTTTGCTCACGCCACGCACAGCCGCCGCGCTCTTGACGATCAGCCGAACACGCTCGCCACGGCTGAGCTGGCGGACGATCTCGCAAAACACCCAACGCACGGCCGGCAGCTTGCCTGGCCAATCCTTGGAATACGGCCAAGTGAGCCAGGTCGCCGCGTGCGGCTCCCACTCGGCGGGCATGCGGTAACCCAGGCCCCGCGGCAGTTCTACTTGTTTCAAGCATTCCCCCAACGTTTAGTCAGTCCCTGATACGCGTCGATACGACGGTCTCGAAAGAACGGCCACGTCTGACGATGTTCTTCGTTCTTTCGGAGGTCGCATTCAACCACCAACACCTCATCGGACTCGCCCGCTTCTGCGATCACTTGTCCGCTAGGCGCCGTGACGAATGAGTGTCCCCAGAACTCAAGCGCGTGCCCTGAAGACGTCTCTACTCCCACTCGATTCACCGCGACCGTGTACACGCCGTTGGCGATAGCATGGGCGCGCTGCATCGTTTTCCAAGCATCGAGCTGAGCCGCCCCGTGTTCCGCTTTCTCTTCCGCCATCCAGCCGATCGCTGTAGGGTAGAATAGGATTTCAGCTCCTTGCATCGCCGTAAGCCTCGCCGCCTCCGGGTACCACTGGTCCCAGCAAATCAAGGTCCCGAGCTTCGCGAAGGGAGTCTCGACAGCCACGAAGCCCAAGTCGCCGGGAGCAAAATAGTACTTTTCCATGAACTGGGGGTCGTCGGGTATGTGCATCTTGCGATAGACACCAAGGGTATCACCCGACGGTCCAAGTACGACTAAGCTGTTGTGATAAACGCCCGGCGCCCGGCGCTCGAAGATCCCCGCGAGCACGCAGACCTTGTGTTCCTGGGCCAGGGTCTTCATCGCTTGGATGGTGGGGCCATCCAGAGACTCGGCGCGCTCGAAGTGCTTGGGATCTTCTTCTTGGCAGAAGTAAGGCGACGCAAACAGCTCCTGCAGGCACACGACTTGTGCGCCTAGCGCGGCGGCTTGACGCAAGCCCACTGCCGAGCGCTCGATGGTTTCAGTTCGGTCTTCGGAGGCCGAGTGTTGAACGAGGCCGACTCGAACAACGCGGTCTTTTTCGGAAACTAGTGGCACGCGCGGCATCCTAAACGGGACGGACAGCATCGCAAGCGGTGCGCGCTTCCGCGCGCGAAATTCGGGGCGAGCGCGCCTTGGGACTGGCTCCTCCGAGGACAGACGACTAGGCTGGGTTGGTGCGCAAGACCGCGACTTCAGTTTGGAGATTGGCGTCCCTAGCGCTCAGCATTAGCCTCCTCTCTCCTACCGCGGCCGAGGCGGATTTTAACCCGCGCGGGCGCACCCAGAAGACGAAGACAAGACCCCGCGGCGCACCCGCTGCGCGTCCTACCCCGCCTCGCCCCAAGGCCTCAGCCGAGCCCGACACCCTGAAGGAGCCCTCCACCAGCCAGGGGGCTTCGAGCTCGGCGACTCAGCCCAATAACTCCGCCCTGATCCAGCGCTACACCGCGATCGTCCTGAACCAGCCCGAAGCCCCATTCCCGCTGACGCGCCTGGCTGAACTCTATCGCGAACGCGACGGAAACCTGCGAGAGCTGCTCGCTGAGTTCGAACAGCGGGCGAAAGACAACGCCGGGGACGCGTACAACATTTGGGTGGCGCTTGCGGGCTTGTACAAACAGGACGGCCAATACGATCAGGCTCTCAGTCGATATCAGCAAGCCATTCAGGCGAGCCCCGAGAACCCCGCTGCTTGGTTGGCGCTGGGACATTTGTATCAGGATCGCGGAGAGCCTCCTGCAGCTAGGACCGCACTAGAAAAGGCGGTGCCTCTGCTGCGAGTGCCCGCGGATATCGAGCAGACGCTGAGGCAGCTGATGACGCTCAGCCTGGACCTCAGCGACTTCCGCGCCGCAAGAAGCTACCATGAGCAGCTGGTCAAGCGCGCAAGCGGCTCCTTCTTCGCTGAAGCCGAGCTGGGGCGCGAGCTCTTGCTCAGAGAGCACGCTGCGGAAGCGGAGAGCGAGTTTCGACGAGTGGTGAAAGCTGCGACTGGGGACAATCGCGCAGTGGCTCCGGCGCTGCGCGATCTAGGCCGCGCGCTTCATGCACAAGACAAACACGCCGAAGCCTTGGAGGCGCTCGAACGCGCGCTGCGCCTCACGGCAGCTGAGTCGGGGCTGCGGCGCGAACTGCTGGATCTGATCGTGGAAGTGCATCGCAAGAGTGAGCGGCTTCCGCAGCTAATCGCGCTGCTTGAGAAAGAGGGCCGAGGCGACTTCCAGCGCCTGAGACTGCTCGGCGGACTCTACGAAGAAACTGGGCGCATCGCGGAGGCGATCGGCAGCTACCGCGCCGCGCTCAAACAGAACGAGCGAGACCTGGAGGTCCGCCTGAAGCTCGTGCAGCTCTTGCAAATCCAGGGGGAGCTAGATGAGGCCATTCGCCAATACGAAGCACTGATCCGTGCGGCGCCTAATAATCCGGACTTCGTGTTTCAACTCGCCGAAGCGCTGTTACAGCGCGGCGATCGGCAGGGCGCGATAACCCAGCTGACACGTCTCGAGCAGCGTTCGGGCGGCGACGACCAAACGCTCGCGGCCCTGGTCGAATTCTACGAGAGGGTCGCGGAACCCAAGCGCGCGATGGCGCTGCTGGAGCGCCTGGCGCAGGGAACTTCGACGGATCCGCTAAACCTCGTGGAGCTCGGAGATCGCTACTTCGACGCGGGCGAACCCGAAAAGGCAAAGCGCACCTGGAAACGGTTGTTGGTGCTCATTCCTAGTCGCGCTCGGGCCCTGGCAACGTTGGGCGAAGTCTACTTGGAGCACGACATGCCCAAGGAAGCGCTTGAGGCGCTGGCAGAAGCAACGCTTCTCGCCCCCGGCGAGGTGAAACTCAAGCAGGCCTACGCCCTAGCGCTCGAACGCGTCGGCTCCGGTGAGAATCGCGGCAATCGCATCCAGCACTACGACACTGCACGACGGCTCTGGGAGGATTTGCTGGGCGGCGCGGGCAATGATCATCGCCTGGCTCAGGACGCACGCCAGCACATTGTCACGCTCTGGAGCCTCGCGGGGACGCTTCCAATGCGGATCGCACCGCTCGAAAGGAACCTTCAAGGCGTGCCCCCCGATCTGAACTCGGGGCGCATGCTGGCCGAGATGTACATCAGACAACAACGCCCGGCCCAGGCCGAGAGGGTGCTGAGGCGGGTGGTCGGCCTCGCACCCGGAGACACGCAGAGCTGGATCCGCTTGGAGCGGGTCCTGGTGACACAGCGCAAGATCGCGGAGGCGATCGAAGTCGCTGGAACGCTCGTCAAGCTCGAGTCGAGCCGCGCGCGCGAGCACTACCAACGCATGGCCCAATACGCGGCGGAGCTATACCGGGACGACGACGCGATACGCTTCGCAGCAAAAGCCGTCGAACTCAGCCCCGACGACGCCAGCGGGCACCAGAAACTCGGCGACATGTACCGAAGGCGGCAAGACGCGACCCGCGCAATTCACGAGTATCGAAAAGCCATTTCCAAGAACGAGCGACTGTTCCCGGCGTACTTCGATCTCGCCGAGCTGCTGCTCAGCCAAGGTCAAACCAAAGAAGCTGACCAGCTGCTGAGGCGAGTCATCCGCTCTGCTGTAGACGAAGAACTCACGTCGCGAGCAGTCCGACTCAGCTTGCAGGTCCATCTGGGGCAAGGAACGCTCGAAGTCCTTGAGGCGGAACTCTTGCCTCTGGCGCTGGCCAACCCGCACAAGCCACTGTACCGTCGCTTGCTGGTCGAGCTGTACGGGGCGCTCGCGTTTCCGCTGGTGCAGACGGCCCACAGCGCTGACGTCTCTGTCCGCGGTCAAGCACGCCTGGACCTTCAACGCATTGGTCAGCGCGCTGTAAAACCCCTGCTCGACGCGCTGAGCGATGAGCGCGAGTCTCAGCAGCGTGTGGCCATCGAATTGCTCACTCACCTCTCGAGCAAGAGCGCTGGTCCCGCGCTCTTCGCGTTCGCGATTGGCGAAGCCGACCCGGACCTGCGAACGCAGGCGATGATCGCCGCCGGGGCCTCTTCCGATGCGGGGCTCTTGCCACGCTTCGAGAAATTGTTGTTCGAGAACCGTCGAGCGCAGATCGACGACGGGGACCCCATTAGCCTGGCAGCGGCCTGGGGCTTGTGCCGCCTAGAGACCGCGGAGGCGGTCCAACTTCAACTGCTGATGCTCAGCAGCGACTCGGAGATCGCAAAGGCGCTGGCAGCTGTCTCGCTCGCGCGCTCTGGGAACCGGAGCGCGGTGCCCACGCTGCTCGGTATCGTGCAGTCGCTTGAGCATGGCGCCGCGGCGAAGGCTGCCGCCGCGTTTGCGCTGGGTGAGCTCAAGGCGCGCGACGCTGTTGAACCACTGCTCACCTTAGCCAAGACAACCGATGAGCGGGTCCGTGCCGCGGCCTTCGTCGCGCTTGCTCGCCTCCGTGTCCCATCGGTGCGCGCACCCATCGCGGACGCGCTAGTCACTGGGAACCCGCAACTCCGTGAGGCCGCCCTCGGCGCAGCGACCGTGCTCGCGACCGGTGAATACCAGAGCCAAGGCGATCCGAAAGGCGTGCCTGAGGGACGCCTGCACCTGGACGCCTGGCTCCGGGATCTGCATCCCGTGGTTGGACCCGCTGAGGCCCGCGCCCAAGCGCTGTTCCTGATGGAGACGGAGCTAGCCGCTGCCGCTGCCGCTGCCGTGACCGGCTCGGGAGAACAAGCACGCTGGGTGGCGCGGGCGTTGGCTCCCGAAGCCGAGGCTCATGAGCTGACTCCACAAGCGGGTATCCCGGGAACCAACGAACCACGCTTCTGGCGAATGACTGAGGGTTTCGCGCAGCTCACTCCGGCGTTGCAAGCCGGTGTCCGCGCCGGGGTTGCGCGCATCTCGGCTGCGGTGGTGCCTGCTTTTGTTGCGTTGGTCAGGCATCCAACACTCGAACCGCGGACCATCGCTCTCGGATTTCTCGCGCTGCGCGACGAGCCGGTCGCAAGACAGGCCGTGCTGGAAGCGCTGGACGACAGCGACGAGCAAGTGCAGCGCCTGGCCATCGGAGCTGCGCAGAACAACCCCAGCCTGGCTGCGGTACGGCCACTGACCCAGCTGCTCACAGACAAGTACCCGTGGCCCACTCGAATCCTCGCGACCCAAGCCCTCCAAAATTGCGCGTCGCTCCCCAGCTACGTGGGGAGCCCTGAGGCGCGAATGGCTCAGTCCGCGCTGACTTCCCTGTGCCAAGACGACCCCTACGCGCTAGTGCGGGAAGCGGCCGCGCAAGCGCTGGCCGGTCTCTACGGACGTGGCGCTGAGCCGATGCTCAGTCAACTTGCCGCCCGAGACCCGGAAGAGCGCGTCCGTCAAACCGCACGCAAGCTGCTGGGTTCTTGGTAGAGTGACTCATCGCATGATTTCGCGGCACACCGTCGTTTCTGGACTCTGGGTTCTCTTGGTTGCGGGGTCGTTGACCACGGGTTGCAAAGATTTTGAGCGCTTCGACAACGGGGACGGCAGCGCATTCTGCGGAAAGGTGATCGGTGCCACATTTGTGCGCCAGGGTTTCGAACACCGGCCGCGGTTGCAGCTCCAGTTGGACACGGACCAGCTGCACCGCTGGCCGGGACGAATCACCACTGATGACGCTGCCGACGGGCCCTGCTCACCGCTCGCCACCTTCAACGGGGCTCAGCTCCGCAGCTCAGAGAAGCTCCAGTCAGATCCGCTCAGTGTGCTGAGTTTCGGCGAGGAACGCGACCACAACTTCATCAGCTGGGTCGACTCCAGCTGTGACGGCACCTACTTGGTGGTCACCTCGCTCATGCGCGACGATTCCGTGGAGGTGCGTCTGATGAGGAGCGAGAAAGCGACCGAGAGCAACGATGAAGTCGGCCCGTTCGGGGTGTTCCAACTGAAACGCTTCGACGGGGACTGCGGATTCGAGTAATTCCCGTCCCGATGCTCGTACTCGGCATAGAGAGCTCCTGCGATGAGACCGCCGCCGCGGTCGTGCGTCTGACCGCCCCTGAACCCTCGGGCCAGGCTGGACAACACGCGGAACCGCTAGGGCAGGTGCTGAGTGACGTGGTCCATAGCCAAGTAGCGGTTCACGCGCCGTATGGTGGCGTCGTGCCTGAGCTCGCATCGCGCGATCACATGCGAAATGTGCGCCCCGTCGTAGAAGCCGCCTTGGCTCAAGCCGGGCAGCGACTCGAGCAGATCGACGGCATCGCTGTGACTTCGCAGCCAGGGCTGTCCGGCGCGTTGCTCGTCGGTGTCCAATTGGCCCAGGGACTCGCCTGGGCCCTGGACAAACCCTTGGTCGGAGTCGATCACCTGGTGGGACACTTATTGGCGTCGTTCCTTGTCTACCCGGACCTTCCGCGCCCCGATCCCGCGCCGGCCTACCCGTTCATCGCGCTGCTTGCTTCGGGCGGTCACAGTGCGCTCTACAAGGTGCTAGGTCCAGGGCTGTCACAAATCGAAGAGCTCGGCGCGACGCGCGATGACGCCGCGGGTGAAGCCTTCGACAAGGTCGCTAAGCTGCTGGGCCTGGGCTACCCCGGCGGTCCGGTGATCGATCGCCTTGCCGCAGAGGGCGATGCGAGCGCGGTGTTGCTCTCCAAACCGATGCCGCGCAAAGACTCTTTGGAGTTCAGCTTCTCGGGCCTAAAGAGCAACGTCGTGCGCTGGGTCGAGACCCACGGTCATCCAGGAAACGATCGAACCTTGAGAAACCTGTGCGCCGCTTTTCAGAGCCGGGTCGTGGACTCGCTGGTGAGCAAGAGCTTACACGCCGCCCGTACCCACGGCATCGCGCGCATCGTCCTTGGAGGAGGGGTCGCAGCGAACCGCCAGCTGCGGACCCAATTGATAGAACACTGCGCGCGCTACGGGATCGAGGCGGTGATACCGCCGTCGAGGAGCTGTACGGACAACGCCGCCATGATTGCGTACGCCGGCGCCCTGCGACTGCGAGCGGGCGAAGACGATCGAGGTCAATTGCAAATGAGCCCGCGCAGCTTGCTGCAGGGGCTCACCCGCAAAGGGCGTGGCAAGCGGGCTGACGAGCCTGCAGCTACCTCGCGCTCGCGGGGGAGTTGATGAAAACCTCCAGGAAGTCGTTCCTCAGACGTACTTTGTAGCCGGGCACCTCGCCACGGAAGCGAAAGGTGACCTTCGCGCCGCCAGGAGTATTCGAGACCCGAACGTCGGTGATGCGTTCATCCCGCCCAGCGATATGCGACGCTGTCTCCTTCAGCTGACGTCCGGGAACCAAGATACTGAACCCGTTCGCAGACTTGGTCGGCTGCAGCGCAGTCCCAGCGGCATCAAGCCTCAGCCGATGAACTACCGGCAAGTGCATACGTCCGACCTGCCACTCAGTCTGCCCTATGGACTCCTGCTCGGCAGCGGGCGCCGCAACCGGCTCAGCGCTGTCAGCAAACGCCTGATCCTTCGAGAGGCTCAGCTCGTCGATCCCGGCGCTCCGCGTGGGCTGAAGCGGCGCCGCTTCGGCCATCGCCATCTCGGTCTCACCGAACAGAGGGACCTCCGCGACAAGGTTACCCGAAGCAGCCGTTCCAGGTTTGCCGCCAAGGGTTGCCGCCGGCGGAAACTGACCCGGAGGCAGGACGTCCAGCCCATCTAGACCGCCAGGAAGATCTCCTGGCGCGGCAGCAACACCCACGGCTTGTGGAGCTACCGGCTGCGGCGTCTGCTGAAGCGCTGCGGGCTGTACTAGCGGCGGCAGGGGCGCGCTCGCTACGGGCGGCTCGCCATCGGAGAAGAGCAAGTACGCGCCGGCGATGAACACGCAAGCCGCCCCGCCAGCTGCGCCGAGAAATTTGGGACTGCGCAGATACGCCGCTGATGACGCACGCGCTTGCCCTGGGTGTTGCGGTCGCAACCGGCGCGCCTCGCGAGGACGTGGATCGCCGGAGCTGACGCTCATCGGCGCGCTGCTAGTGCGACGCGCTGCGCGCAAGCTGGGTTTCTTCCCGGAGCTCTTACCCGAGTCACTGACACGCTGGTTCACAGCAGCAAGGAGGGTACCTACCCCCGCGCCGACGCCGTGGGCTAGCTCACGCGCACGCCCGCTCATCTGACTCAGCGCGGCTTGGCCGGCTGAGATGGCTTGCGCGACGCGGGACTTGAACAGGTCTTCCGCAGCCTGAATCGCTTCGTCTTCGTCGCCCGCCTCCACTTCGCTGAAGTCATCCTCGAAGAGGGGCGCATCGCTGCTCGCTGACCGGGCACTACGGGTCGTCGAACGTGAAAAGGAAAGCCCGGCGGGCGATTCAGCGGAAGCTCGCTCGGATCCCGACGAGGTTCTCCGCGTCTGGTCGACGACGCTCGGTTGGGGCGTGACTTCTTCACCCTCATAGCGCAAGTGCACCACGAGCTGAGGGATCTGGGTCTGCGGATCCAGCGTGACACTGACGGACTCGATGTGGGCCCCGCGTTTCTGTCCGCCGCTGACGTCTTCTAGCTCAAGACTGCGCCCCACCTTGAGAAACTCGAGCTGCGAACCAACGTGAACCTTGCGGGAGGTCGACTGAAACACCCGCGCCTTCATCGGAGCTGCAAGGCCATCGATGTGAAGTTTTACCGCCGCGCCAGACTCCGCGGCGCTCGGCACCGCGGCTTGGACCGGGGGCTCCAGAGGCGCGGGCCGCTCGAGAGCCGACAGCTGCCTCAACACCGAGACGCTGTTGCTGTCCAAGGCCGTAAAACGGATTCCGAAGTCTCCGCCACCCTCGGTCTCGCTTCGCCAAGCGACGGAACCTTCGACGACCACCTCGCGGCCTTCGTGATCGAAGCGCAGCACCAGAGGGGCGTCGACCTCAGGCAAGTACTTAGTCCGTACTTGCATTCCACGACCGCTCACCTCGATGGATTCGGCTTCAAACGCCGGAACACCGGGCGCTCGTCCGCAGATCTCAACGAGGGTAACGAGTCCGACCCTGCGGATCCCCGGGGCCCTGCGATCGTCGTTTTGTAGGTCCATAGTTCCTCTGTTGGTTCAGGGCGTCGCAGCCGAAAAACCGCTATCGAGGCAGGTAGGATAAGCGCGGCGCCCTGGCCAAGTTTCTATCTTTTGTCCCCGCGTACGGGCCTTGCCGAAGTGCTGGACGGAGGCGAGCCCGACGAGCATAGTCCCGCGAAATGGCCATAACGCTAAGCGTCCGCTCTGGCGACGTGAACGTCCCCGCCATCACGCTCGATTCACCACGCATCGTGATCGGTCGCGGCGCGGGCTGCGAGTTGCAGCTGCCGGATCCGAGCGTCAGTCATCGGCACACGTCAATACGGCAGCGCGGCTCCGAGTACATCGTCCTCGACGAGGGCTCGACGAACGGCACATTCGTCGGCCCAGTCCGGCTGCCACCCGGCGCGCCGCGAGTGGTCAAGGATGGCGACCTGCTCCGGATAGGACGCATCTGGCTGCTCGTGAAGCTGGAACACGGGGCGCTGCCCAGTAGCTCGCCAGAGCTGACCCGCGAGATCGCGCTTGGCCTGGTTGCCGGGGCGCTTCAGCTAGAGGGGCAACGAAGTTCGCCCTGCGTTTCCGTCGCTGAGGGTCCCGACATGGGCACCGAGCTGGTGTTAGCTGAGTTTAACAAGGCCTACTGCGTCGGGCGGCAAACAAAATGCGACCTACAGCTGAGCGACGACGATGTCTCACGTAGGCACATTAGTATCGAGAGGCGCGGCGCACGAATATTAGTCTCGGACCTGGGGTCTAAGAATGGCGCACGTATCGGGGATCGCGAGCTCGCACCCAGCGCGCAGCTCGCCTGGATCCCTGGGCAAAAGCTCACCGTGGGAAAGTCCGTGCTGAGCCTGGAGGACCCGCTCGCTAACACGCTGCTAGAAATCGATGCCGCTCCGGATGAACGAATTGATGACTCGGTGGAGCCGCCGCGCACGTCTGAGCCGCCGCCAGAAGGAACCGGGCAGGCACCGCTGCTCCCTGACTCGCGGCGAACGAAGGTCGCCCCAGTGGCCCAAGCGCCGCTGCGCCCCTCCCCACGCCCGCCCAAGCAGCGCTCCTGGGGCTCCGCCGACGTCCTAATCGCCGTGCTGGCGCTCCTCGTGCTCGGGCTGAGCGCCGCGGGGATGGCCTGGCTATTCGGTGAATAAACCGAGGACTATTTGTCTGAGCGGGGTCCCTTGTTGTACCCGCGCGGACGATGCTTCGGGTCTACCCCCTTGTGCTTCTCACCGTTGCGAACAATGTCGTGCGCCAGGTAAGCCAGCCACGTCCCCTTGTACTTGGGGTCATCGCCCAGCTGGGTGAGTTCGGCCTTGCGGGCCTCAATCGCTTGACCGTCCCAGAGGCACTGAAGCGCAAGTGAGATCAGCCCTTGGTCGTTAGGTCCAAGCTTGAAACCGCTGACGTAGTGCGGCCAGGCCTCGTCGATGCGTTTGAGCCGGCACAACGTGTCGCCGTAGTAGACGTGTGCCATGGGCCAGCGCGGAGCGAGCTCAAGGGCTAGCCGGTTCTCCACCAAGCGCTCCTCGAGCCGGTTGCGCGCGCCGAGCATCACGCCGTAGTTCAAGTGAGCCTTCGCACTGTTCGGGGCCGCTTGGGCGGTAGCGCGCCAGAAGGCGAGATCGTTTCGGTAGTCGAGGGCATGCGCACGCGCCCGCACCACCTGAAATCCAAGAAAGAGCCCCACAACCCAGACGCCAGCAGCACGAACGCGGCCGCGCCGAAGCGTCCAGCCCAACACCAGAGCCAGCGCGAGCCCGATCAACAGCGCACTGGCAATGACCGGCAAATACCAGAAGCGCTCAGCCCTCACTGTCGGCAGCACTACCGGAATGTTGGAATGCGGGAAGTAGCTGACCGGTACCCACACCAGAGTCAGTGCGATCACCACCAGCGCGCGAACCCGGGCGCTCGTGGGTTCCGAGCGCTCCGCCCACAACGCGCGTAGCCACAGCCCAACCGCCGATAGCGGCGGGAACACCAAGAGCAGTCCGCCCATGACTGACTCGAAATTGAAGAGCTTCGTGGGGAGCGGCTCCTGCGGAAACGAGTAGTCGCCGCTGAGCTGCCAAGGAAACACTACCTGGACCAACCCGCGGAAGTACACCCGCAGCGCGCCCGAAATGCGCTCAAACTTGTCACCGCTCACGAGCGGGTTGTTGATCGGATCGGCAGGTAAACGAGGTTGCTGAAACCAGCGCAAGAACTCGTGAAACGCTCGCTTGACCCAGGGCTCGCTCTCCGGCAGGGGCATTTGAAGCTCCGCCGGAAGAGTCACGGGAAAGAAGTGCCTCCGAAAATAGGTGTAAGCGACCACCGCCGAGATGGCCCCCAGCCCGACAAGCAGCGCTCGCAGCCAGCGCTGCGCCTTGCGCGGATGGTCCAGTGGCGCTGTCAAGAGCGCTGCCCAAACGACTAATGGGGTAACCGTCAGCGTGCTCTCTTTGGATAGAAGACCTAAGAGGAGAAACGCTAGTGCCGCGGGAAACTGCCAGACGAGCGACTTCTGAAACGCCCACAACACCAGCAACGTGAAGAACCCGCTGAGGACATCGGCGATTCCGACGACCCCGCACACCGCCTCGGTGATCACCGCCGCAGCGACGAAGGTCACGCCGCTCAACCAGGCGTGCCGTGGGGTTCCCATCCAACGCAGCGCAAGCAGCGCTATCAATGCGCCATTCGCTGCGTGGACAATCACGTTAAAGCAGTGGGGCAGCCAGGCATGCTCCCGCACGAGCCACAAGAGCCGCCAGATGATGTTCGGTAGCGGGCGGTACGAGCCGATGCTTCGGGTGGATGGCAGACCCCAGAAGTCTCGCTCAAAGACCTGCCAAAAACGCAGCTCACCCCCATTCACGTAGGGGTTGGCCAGGAGCGCCTCTTGCTCGTCAAAGATGTAGTTGGTCCACGGGCTGCGAACATAAAGCGCCACGCTGAGCAGCAGCAAAGCCGGGAAGACGACCCAAAAGGTCGGCTGCTGCTGAAAGTGCCGCTTGAGGTCTAGCCACGCGCTCCTCAACCTGGGCCGAGCCAGCACCCGCCACTTGCGCAACTTGGACCCCAAGGTGGGGCGGGTTTCGATAGAGGGAGCATTCATCGGTGGCGCGGACCCGGGACGAATCGGGGGGTTATAGACTACAGCGCGGAGGGTTCGTCGGACAAAAGAAGCCCAGCCATCGCGATAACCCGGTTGCTAAGCGGTGAACGCTGTGAAATGTTCGCCCCGAAAATGAGGACCGAGACGCACTTCGACGGTTGCGAAGTAGTCAAGAAGCTGCGATCGGGGCCCGCGACGGTGTGGTTTCTGGGGCGGCACACGGCACTCGGGCGCGCGGTGGTGATCAAGACGCTCGGCCCCAACGTGCTCCCCGACTCCGCCTACGCCGAGCCACTGACCCGTGAAGCTCAGATCCTTGCGCGCTTGCAGCACCCAAATATTGTGCAGCTCTACGACTTCGTGCAGCGCGAAACGCGCCTTTGGCAGGTTCTTGAGCACGTCGCCGGGTGGACCTTGGATCAGGTGTTGGCCAAGCTCGGGCCCCTCAACGTTCCTGCTGCGCTGGGCATTACTCTGCAGCTGGCCCAAACGCTAGAGTACGTGCACGGCCAGGGCGTCGTGCACCGAGACCTTCAGCCTGCGAATATTTGGCTGTCAACGGAGGGCAAGCTGAAGCTTGGAAACTTCTTCCTGGCGTCCGATCGCTCCTCCTTATCGCCAACCAAGCTCCTCGAAAGCGAGAGCGGGTTTACTGGGCCCTCATACATGTCGCCGGAGCAGGTCTTGGGAGAAACTGCCGATGCAAGAAGCGACCTGTTCTCACTAGGCGTCGTCCTGTATGAGTTGCTCAGCGGAAAGCGCCCCTTCGACGGTGACGATCAGCGGAGCACCTCCCAGCGGATCCGTCACAGCGCACCGGGGCCTATCGGACAGCTCGTTCCGGATATCCCTCCCGCGGTCGAGCGAATCCTAGGTAGGGCCCTGCAGAAGCTCCCCGCTGACCGCTTCGCCAACGCTAAAGAAATGGTGCGCATGCTTGAGCAAGTGCTCGCTCAATACGATGCCCCAGCTGCTGTTCAAGAACTGCCGACTCTGCTCGGCGGGCAAGCGCCTGCACAGGCGTCTACACGTCCGCCAGCCCCGCTCGAGGTCACGCGCGATACGCGTCCAGTGGTCGCCGCGCTGCGCGTGTACCTCGGAGCCTTCGCGCTCATCCTCGTCGGGGGCGTCACGATACATTCCTTTCTCGGCGTCGAGGAACCCTCGGCAGAAAGGAGCACCGCACTCGAACTGGTCCCCGAGGGCGCGGGACAATTGCGAGCGGTGGCCAGACCCTGGGCCCATGTCTTCATCGACGGACAGCAGGTGGCGACCACGCCCTTCGCAAACAGCATCCCACTGCGTCCGGGGAAACACTTTGTGAGGTTCGATCATCCCAGGGCGCCATCGGAGCACCGCGAGATTGAAATTCACGCCGGCCAGTCACTCTTCCTGGACATCGACATGCGGCTGTCCGCGCCTCCGCCCGCGCCGACCATCGATCCGATGAAAGCCCCGCATGTCCAAGATGGCGGCGTCCGCTCGCCGTGACCTGAGCGAATCCAGACCAACGCGGTAACGGCAGACTGCGGCGCTCAGGCCGAGGAGTAGCAGCGCCATCACACCGCCCACGCCGAAACGCTCGCCTGCATCGACGCTACATCCCCCAGCGTCGAGTGTCACCGGAACGAGCGCTGGCGGCGCTGCTTCGCCCGCGCCCCCAGCGTGGGGCGTCGCGCTTCCGTCGGGCGCAGGGGTGCCCCCGGCACTGCCACCGCCTTTGCCGGTTTGGACGCCGCCTTCGGTTGGCATACCACCTGTACCAGCACCCGGCTTGGGCGGCGCATCCGGGGCCAATGTAAACGAGCAAAAGACGGCCACACACTTGGCTCCCTGCGCGTGACACTTGCAGGTCGAATCACCGGTGCACCAGCCCTCCTTGCCCTGACGCTCGCTGCTTGGAGGCTCGCAGTAGTAGAGCTTCATACCGTCCGGCGTCGCCGAGATCTTCTGCCAGTTACAGATGTCGCCACCACAGACCGCTCCCCCACCAGGACAGTCAATGTCGTTGAAGCAAGGCTCCCCCTCTGCGAGGGCCGCCGGGGTCGCGAGCAGCACGACCATCGCCGCCTGGACCACTCTGGTGTGAACTGATGCGAACATGAGACCTCCAGCAAACTACGAGCCCGCAGTTGACCATTTCCGCAGGGACTTGGCTAGGGCCGCGCTCCCCGGGTTTCCGAGCCGCTTTCATTTACCCCGATGATTAGGTGGGGTAGCTGGCTCAAGCCTGCACCAGCTACCCCACTCCCTAAACGTCCCTCATCCAGTGAAACAGCCTTCGTGTATCACAAGTCAACCGCGGACTAGTGGGAAGAATACGTGAACAACATTGAGCCGCACATTGAGCGGCTCAGAAGCGCTGACGCCAGGTTCGCCGAGCTTCGCGCTCGCGCCGTCTGCGATCGACGACACCAGCAGTGGTTCTGGACCAAGGGCCTACACCCGCGAGGTAGCCATTTCGCCTGAACAGATTTCGCTCTGGTCATCCAGACCGAGGGCGGAAGAGCCCACCCTCCGACAGCTGCGGGGCTTTCAGCAGGGACTCAGAAACGGCCCGCAGCGATCGAGACTCAAAAAGTTTACAGTAAGTTCACAATTTGCCGTTCTTGTACGGTGGGTTCGTTTCCTTGAGGCTCATACTCTTCGTTCCTATACGGGGCGTGAATTCTTGCAGGCGCGGATAACTACGGCTGCCGCGAAAGCTGCACGGAATTTTTGTCGCCTAACGACCTGACTCCACACATGCGACTGATACACGGCACTGGGCTTAGGGGTTTAAACAACTGCGCGGCCTCCTTGCTCTTCGCCCTCGCGGGCGGCGCGCTCGGATGCACCGGGGAGCTGGGTGATGCAGCTACGCTGGGCGCCAGTATGTCACCTGGGAACAACCCGCCTTACACAGGCTCTAAGCCCGTATCTACTGAGGTCGCGCCCCCTAACGACGTGATGCCTCCGGCGGATTGCAACCAAAGCGCGGGGCGGTTCGTCGCTTCGAACGTGATGCGGCGCCTGTCACCCGACCAGTACAATC
>JBDKJZ010000049.1:0-17291 GCA_039796375.1 Pseudomonadota bacterium | reverse complement strand
AGCCTACTGTCGTCGATATTTCGAGCGACTTTGGAGTGTAGGAAGACCAAACGTGGAGTTGCCCCATTTGAGTAACGAAACCGGGGCAATTTCAGACTAAGCGCAAGCGCTAGAAGCGCGCGCTACAGGCCGTAGCGCGATGTCGCCCGCGAGCGTCGCGTCGATGGTACGCACGATCAAAACTTCTCCGCATCGGCGCGACTCGCCACGGTCAGCTCGAAGCCGGTGCCAACGGTCAGTTGACTAACTGCGTGCGCCCACCGCAGGCACAAGTGCGTTCACGGGTGACCGTAACGGGTCGCTCGAGCCCGCAGCCGCATTGGTTGCAGTAGGTGCGGGCGCAAGCCCGGCAGCGATGCCAGCGACCGATGAAGGATGAGTCTGCTGTGCCATGGATTTTCAAGCATTCCCAGCACACGATACGAGGAGTGGCGGCGGCGCGGATCCCTCGGACCCAGTCCTTCGTGATGTCGACGCGCGCACGCATCTTTTGGCCGATGTTGACGGTAGTATCGAGAGGGCCCACCGTAACGCGAAGGTGTTTTACACCGCTCTCGCCCTCGAATGCCTGGATCCCATCTTCACCGCCTCGTCCGCCGCGGCTGACCGTGTTGACGCTGGTGTTGCGCGTAGCGTAGTTGGCGTCGAGGATGCGTTCCATGGCGGTCGCCGCGTCGGCACGCGTGGGACGGATGTAGTCGCCATCTGAGTCGACGCATTCGTGCAAGGGGAACACGATCACTCCGTCAGAGCCTGGCGCACTGCCGGCCCAGCCCTCGATGGCCTCAATCGAATCGCCGTCGGCGACGATCGTGAAGGTGTGAAAACCGTAGTCGACTCGGATGACACGGTTGCCCAAGCGAATGGCCGCCGCCGCTGCCGCCGCGCCCAACGCACCCTCGCTCGTTACCCCGCCGCTTGAGGAAAGAATCGGGAACAGGATGGCTCCGATGTTGTGGCAGGCGGTGTAGGCATCGGGATGCCCTGGGTAGGAACTCAGCACATCGTTACGGATGTCGGCGTCCATCCCGTCCGGGTCCACCGTGCAGAGTGACAGTAGTTCAATTTCTTCGCGGGGGCGCAAGACGCCCCGCACTGCGGTCGTGTATCGGCCTGGCATCAGGGGCTTCTTTCAGTCGACTAAGGAGGTTTCGGTCTGGCACGTGGGGCAGGCGCGCGTCCGACTCAGGTAGACGTTGCGTTTCAAGTGCCACTTGCCGCAGATGTTGCAGAAGAAGACGTTGCACTGGCCGCAGTAGTGCCAACGCCCCAGCGGGGTGCTGCTCCCTTCAGCGTGCTGGGTTTCACAGCGGGAGCACTTAGGACGAGTCGCTTTGGGGCTCCATATCTTGAAGAAGGGCGCCACGCCTTCGACGGGAAAAGCGTTAATATCGGCGATGCAGTCACCAAGGATGGTGGCATCCAAGAACAACGGGTTGTTATCTTTAAGCACGGGATCCCCCAACAGGCCGCGGTACGGGTTGGTGGCGTTGGCGAAGTGCGGAACGTAGATACGATTGTTGCGTACGGAGAAGATAGAATTGCGGTTCGAAAAGTTCGCCGTCGCAGTCGTAAACGCCACCACTGAGTTGTCCAAGCTGGCTGCGGCCGTGTGCTTGAAGAACTCGATGTCCGAAGGATACTCCTTGGCGTGAAAGATCATCACTAGATCACCGTCGGTCCCGTCGTAGCAAAGGTGACAATGGAACAAATCGGCACGGTTGAGAACATGCCCGGCCCTGTGGGCCACTTCTGTGAAGAGGTCGCTGAGCCAAAGTTGGGTCGTCGAGTCGCTGCGATAGAAGGGCGGCGCGTTTCCACTGGCCCAGCTCTGCACCCGCTTGAACGTCTGGTCGCAGTTGAAACGACTTTCGGCGTCGACCTTGGGTGTCGAAAGGCGGGATGTCAAATCCACCATTTTTTCGGCCGCTGCCGCCGCTGAGTTCACGCTCATGACTGCTGTCATGAAGCTCGGTACGGTCAACGCGCTATCGTACGCTGAGATATGGACGGAGTTTTGACCTGTAGAGGTTCCCAGCAGCTGCGTGACGAGCCGGATCTGTTCATCATTTGCTGTTCGCGCTTGGGGCATGAGTCATCGGAGCCTTCGCTTGTACTCAGTGGTCCGCCGACGCTATCACAATCGCCAGTGAACACGCAGAAAGTTGCAACATTCTCTGACAGAACTTTGACTTCAAGCTGACGGATTCGAGGTGCTACCCCGTTGCGGCTCTGGAACCCGAGCAACGACACTTCAAGGCCCTCTCTTAGGTTGTCACGGCACATTCTGTCATCAACACGATAGTGGCCGCTGTTCGAGGCTGCCCAGAGCGTGCGACTCTGGCCGGCCACGTAGGAATTGCCAGCCGCCAGAACCGCCTCATGGTCAGCCAGCGCGGCATGTGGCAAGTGCTGCAGGTAGTGCTTCGTACCCTCAAATGACGAACGTATACGTACCGGGATGCATGTGCCCGCCGGTCAAGGCGCGCAGCCAATCGAGCCTGGTGTTCGAAGGGCATGTCCAACAGTGTTGCCCTCGGGGGTTTAGCGTACAAGAGGCCCAGGTCGACATCGCTGTCCGAGCGCGCCGTGCCAGCCGCTTGGCTACCGAACATTTTTGGGGCGCCTCGCTGTCCTCTTCTTTCCGGTTGAGAGGATCCGTCATCTCCGACTATAGTCGTGATTGCGTGATTGCTACCTTCTGGGCCAACCGTCGCATACGCCCAACGCCATCCCAAGGTCGGTGTGACTTGCTTGCGTAAGCGCAACGCGCTCAGCATTCAGCGCAGGGGCGACAGCACAGCCCGGTGAATGGAGGGTCGGCCAACGCTGCTTGACTGGTTCGCACTCGGGGCGAGCGGTGAATAAAACCAGAGCTCATCACCCGCCAGCTCCGGAGCGACGGGTTCGTTTGAGCTGTGGACAGACTTCCTCAACGTGCAGGGCAGCAAGCTAGCCCGCGGGATCGCCCGCAATCTCTCCGGAGGTGAAAAGGTCGGGCGAGACTTCATCCGGCGCTGGTGTTGTGACGACAAGAGCTCGCGCGCTTGCGGCCGCGCGCTCCGCTTTCACGGCGTCCTTGCCCCACATAGCCGCTTCCGCAAACAGGTCGTGCCCGCGTAGGCTGAGGCCAGAAGAGCACCGCCCGCTACGTGCGACGGGGAGGTCACGCTCCAGCCTGCGACTCCGACCGACCCCGCACCGCCCGTCCCACCGCAGAACGAGCTGCGCGCGGTTAACCGCGCACTGGACGAATGGCGTACGACCGAATGTGTATGGGTCGAGGCGACCGAGACGTAGGTAGTGGAGTGCGAAGAGAAGTCTTGGTGTCACCCCACTGCGGCTAGCAAAGAGACCGCCCAAAATTCCGGACGGATGCCTGCGGCGCAAACTGGAAACGCTGGGCTCGACCGGCGCTGTTGCTCGCGGCGATGATGGCTCATTGTGACAAACGGAATTTTCACCGCTCTCACCACCGATTCCTGCAGCACCCGGGGAGTCGGCCCTATCGTGCGACCTCGTCTAATGAATCTTAACTTCTCAGGGTGAACCACGCATTTGCGCCGCCACCGCCGCTCAAGACCACCTATGTTAAGCAGTCGCCGGTCACGCGAACCTCACGAACGCCGCTGGGCCGGCAAGACAGTGAGACTTTAGCATTTGAGCAACCGCCAAGTTGCTCTAGTCTTTTGCTGACACAACCAGGTGTGGCACTTTAAAGGCGGGAAACCATTGGCTAGCTCTAGGATAGAAGAAGCGGATGGCGGCAAGCGCATCGGGAGCCACAGTTCGGATTCGGACTCAGAAGCGGAGACACGGTGCACGGCGCGCCAAATCGACCGGAGGGTCCGGTCGAACAAAGTTGATTCGTGTAGTGTCAATGTCCAGAATCACGAATGCGCAGAGGGTCAACGGCGAGTGGCTGCTTCCAGCTTTTCTTTAAGGACTCTGAATTTGCAGGGTCACTCTGAAAAGCGGTACCTTACGTACGGTGAGCTAGCCCAGGTGGCCGAGTTTCGGGCGCGTTCCTTGGCGATAATTGTAAACTACTCCCCACGCCAAGTTGAGCGCATATTCCTTTCTGTCACTGGCGCTACACCCCAGAGCTGGCTATCCGAGTATCGCAGTATCCTTGCGCTAGTCAGACTTTCAACGCCAGTTCCGCTCAAGACGCTGGCGTTCGATCTGGGGTTTAAGCAAACGTCGCACTTTTCACGCGTATTCAAGCTCTATCACGGTTACTCTCCATCTGAGGCGAGACGCGTTGGCCAACTTGAACTGGAACAGTGCGCCGCACGTCTGACTCGCGGTGTCGTCTATAGGCAAGCGATGTCGGTTGTGGATATCCGTCTTGGCTTGAAGAGCTCTTAAATCGGCGCGATAGTATCGACAGCAAGCGCTTAGCCGTGGGAAGGCGCGGAGCGCTCTGCCACAAGACGTGCTGACAAATGGAGTGTGCGTTCATGAACCGGGAGACTTTAGAGGCGATTTACCGTGGGACTTTGGCTTCGGTCCACTACAGCAGCATCGCCCAGTTTTTCGAGTATCTAGAGGGAAAACAGCCGGATCCGCGCTTTGGAACGAGTTGCGGCTTTCAGGCACTAGCGGTCGGCAAACGGCTCGAAGAGGGCGACGCGGAGGGCGTTCAGTACTTCATGGACGGTCGTCACGCAGCGGTCACTTGTTATTCCGACACAGGGGACCTCTATCTCTTTGACCCCTATCTGTTACACGCCGACCCGATCAATCTGAGCAACGCAGTTTGTCCTGACGGTCAGATCTACGACGCATACCCTTATGCCGTCGGGGCAAGGGGCGAGCGGCTCTCGAGTCAGCTGCGTGTTCGCTACTTTCCGGCCAAGAAGACGATCTCGCTGGAGTACATGCGCCTGAGTGCCACGTCTTTGACGCGGACCATCAATCGCTACTTCAAACTTAGGCTCGATCGCCCGGTGGACGGTCCGCCGCCGGCTTCGGTGATCGCGGAGATGCTGTATCATCCGGAGCAGAACAACCTATCCGTTCGCGTCCTTAACGCCGAAGACGGCACACTTAGCGATTTGATCTACCCAATTTGCTACTACCACGGCGCCGCGATTCCTGTCGCAGAGCACCTGCTCGTCCGCACCAGCTACGACGACGCCATCACTCCCTACGCGGACCGGGACCGGTTCACCCGCTCGCTGGAGCGAATGGCCTTGGTCGTCAAAGCTACCGCCGCGGAGTTGATTGAGTTCGTGCTGGAAGGGGCGCGGATTTACGAACGTCACGCGCCGAGTCGCATCGACTATTTGCCGTACATGGCTTACAAGCCGGAGGCGACCTAGTGAAAATTCAACATCGGTTGTCATTTTTCCTCGCTGGCACGATGCAAGGTTCTCGGCCCGGCGCAGACCAGGTCAGCCAGGCGTACCGTGCCTTGCTGAGCGACGTAATTCGGCGTCACTGCCCGGAAGCAGACATCTTGTGCCCGCTAGACAAGCTGCAAGGCTTGCTTGCCTCTCAGTCAGAAGCAGTGCGGGCTAGCCACGCGGCTCTGGCAGGACTGCCGGTGGTGCGGCGGGCAGACTTCGATGCCCCGCTGACCAGCCTCGCACGGGCGTTTGACTCGCTGTCGCGGGCCGCTGGGACGGTGGACGTGCTCATTGCCTACTTGCCGGATCACGAGGCCAGCATGGGGACGGCCATCGAGATGTGGAATGCCTTCGTGCAAGGGGCAACGGTAGTTGCGGTCACGCCAATGAGGCAGAACCTGGCCGTGCTCTCCACTTCGAACGTGATTGTTCCCTCAATCGACGAACTGGAAGTGTTGTTTCAAGATGGCTTCCTCCATCACATCACTCCGCGCGAACCGGGGCCCTCACCGGCGGCCGTGAACGCTATCTCCTCGCGCAACTAGAGCTCCAATGACCACATTGCTACCTCCTCGTAGTCCGAATGAAACACTGCTGCGCCGTATGCAACGGTTGGCCGACGCCTGCCCAGACCGTCCGCTCTTCGTCTATGAACCCGGTCGCGGTCAGGAAGCGGTATCGCTCAGTGTTGGTGCGACGCATCGCCGCGCCACGGCCATTGCCGCCCGCCTGCGGGAGCTGGCGCGTCAGGGAGATCGGGTGCTGCTGGTGCAGCCCACGGGGCTTGAGTTTCACGTCTCGTTCCTGGCGGCCGTCTACGCCGGGATGGTCGCAGTGCCTGCCTGTCTGCCGGGCCTACGCGAAAAGCGAGGGGACAAGGGGCTAAATCGCATTAGCTCGATCGTGAGCGACTGCCAACCCAGCGTCGCGATCAGCTCGGGGCGCGGCCTCGCACTATTCCGTGACGTCGATTCGGACCCGGCTTTGGTCCAGCTGCCATTGGTCGCCAGCGACGAAGTCAGTGACTCGGATGCCGTTGGCTGGAGGGAGCCCGACCTTGCTATGGATGCACTGGCGTTCCTACAGTACACATCCGGCTCCACTTCGGAGCCAAAAGGGGTGCTGTTGACGCACAGCAACATCATGGCCAACCAGGAGTTGATCGCGACGAAATTTGCGCACTCAGCCGACACTCGAATCGTGTCCTGGCTGCCCGTTTATCACGACATGGGCCTGTGTTGTGCGCTGTTTCAAGGCGTGTATTGCGGAGCCCTTTCCGTGCTGATGCCTCCGCTGGCGTTCCTCATGCATCCGCTGCGTTGGTTGGATACGATCAGCAAGTATGGCGGCACCGTCTCTGGCGCGCCCAATTTTGCGTACGAACTGTGCGTGGATCGCGCGCGCGAGCAAGATACTTCGAAGCTCGACTTGTCCAGCTGGGCGTTGGCGTTCAACGGCTCGGAGCCGGTGCGTCAGAGCACGATGGACCGCTTTGCGACGCGCTTTTCTGACGTAGGTTTCAACCGCCGCAGTTTCTACCCGTGCTATGGCTTGGCTGAAGCGACGTTGTTCGTCTCGGGAGGGACGCGGGGCAATGGGCCGATTGCGAAGCCGTTCGACCGTGACGCGTTGACTCAGCGCCTAGTTAACTCGCCTAAGGATGAAAGCGCATCCGTCGTGCTGGTTGGCTGCGGTCACGCCTTCGGCGACACGGCTGTGCGCATCGTGAATCCGGACACCCTCACCGTCTGCGCCCCTGGTGAGGTCGGAGAGATTTGGGCAGCGAGCCCCAGCATTGGCATCGGCTACTGGAACCGCCCCGAAGTGTCCCCACATACGTTCGAAGCACGTCTCCCGGGGGAACCAGAGCTTCGGTTCCTGCGCACGGGAGACCTCGGCTTCATCGAGGAGGGCGAGTTGTTCGTCGCGGGGCGCATGAAAGACCTCATTATCGTGCACGGAGCCAACCATTACCCGCAGGACATCGAGAGAGTCGCGGAGAACGCACATCCGGCGTTGGCCCCCAACGCCAGCGCCGCTTTCTCGATCGACGCCGGTGACGGTCGCGAGCAGATCGTGGTTATCAGTGAGGTGGTGCGTGGTGCGAAGACCGCGTCACCCGCGGAGCTCGAACGCGCCGTCCGAAGCGCCGTGGCCGCAACCCTTGAGCTAACGCTTTACGGCGTGACGCTAGTCCGCCCGGGCAGCATCCCACGCACCTCGAGCGGGAAAATTCAGCGCGGCCTCTGCCGCCAGCGTTATCAGCGGGAAGCATTCCAGGATGTTGAATATGTCGCCTAGTGAACGAAGCGTTGATGGGGCAAATGGCGGGCACTCCCCGCTCGAGATTGAAGTCTGGCTCCAGACCCGGATTGCCTTGTTGCTGAGCGTCGAGCCCAGGGATATCGACCCGATGCAGCCATTGGCTGCGCTGGGCTTGGACTCGGTGATGGCCGTGTGCTTGGTGGGGGAGCTAGAGCTATTTCTGGACATCCCGGTACCGGAGCAATTGATTTCCCCTCGGGCGAGCATCCACGAGCTCGCTCGCCAGCTGATTGCGGAATGTCGTTCGGAAGGAGCGGATTCATGACTCAGTCATTGGCGGGGGTCGGGGTGGAGCGATCGCTGCGCTACTGCATCGTGGGTGCGGGCGCGTCGGGCTTGGTAGCAGCCAAGAATCTCCAGGAGTTGGGGGTTCCTTTTGACATGTTCGACGCCCACACGGACGTCGGAGGCATTTGGGACATTCAGAATCCCAGCAGCACCATTTACGAGTCGACGCACACGATCACATCGAAGAAGGTGACGCCCTACACGGATTTTCCGTTGCCCGACAGCGCGCCCATCTACATGCACCATACGGTGGTGATCAACTACTTGCGCTCCTACGCGCGCAAGTTCGATCTCTATCGGCACTTGGAGCTTGGGAAGCGTGTCGCCAGGATGGAACGCTTGGCGGGAGGCGGCTGGGAAGTTCAGATCGAAGGTGAAGAGCTGCCCCGGAAGTACCGAGGCGTCATCATCGCCAATGGTCACAACTGGTGCCCCAAGGTGCCTTCCTACCCGGGGACCTTCTCAGGGCGCTCCTTCCACTCGAAGGACTACAAAAATCCCCACGGCCTGGAGGGGAAGCGGGTCGTCGTCGTCGGATCGGGTAACACGGGTTGCGACATTGCAGTCGAGGTGTCGCGGGTTGCCTCGGTCAGCTTCTTGAGCGCGCGGCGTGGATACTACTACTTGCCGAAATTCCTGTTGGGTATTCCGGTCGATGAGCTCGGCCAGTCCTCGCAGAGCGTCAGCCTGCCGATTTGGTTGATCCGTATTTTCTATCGCTTGCTGGTGTGGCTAGCGATGGGAGATCAAACGAAGTACGGCCTCCCCAAGCCTGATCACAAGCTGCTGCAGACGCCGCCCATTTCCAACTCGCTGATGCCCTACTTCGTTGCCCACGGCGCGGTGCGGATGAAGCCGGATATCCAGCGCCTCGAGGGCGGTCGAGTCCATTTCAAGGATGGAACGAGCGAGGAAGTAGATTGCGTCATTTACGCGACAGGGTTTCAGCCAAGCTTTCCGTTCATCGATAGCCAGCACCTCGCTTGGCGTGACGGTCGGCCCCACCCCTACCTGTTTATCTTTCATCCCGAGTATGAGGATCTGTTTTTCGCAGGGCTTACGGATGGAACTGGCGGACATTTCCCTACGGCGGACTACGGCACGCAGCTCATCGCTCGCTACATCTGGTCGCTCGATCACGACCCCTCCGCTGCTCGCGAATTCGCGGCGCAGAAGCGGCAGCCTCCGCCGGACTTGAGTCAGGGCATTGCTTTCATCGACACGCCGCGGAACTACACGCAGTTCGAACTGCACTACTACACGAAGCTCATCCGTTCGCTGATAAAGAAATTTAGCAGCAGCGCCGAGCGCGCGGGGCGCCGGCGGAAGGTAGCTGTCGAGTCATTGTCGGTCGCCCCTGCGGCCCCAGAAACTGCGAAGGAAGTGGCCACATGGCGTTGAAGAAGTTTGGATTCATTGTAACTGGTGCGGGGCTCGACCCAGCGAAACATCGAACGACGCTGGAGTCGTCGGCGTTTGGCATGCTGGCGGTAGGAGTGAGCAAGCCGGAGCAGGGCATCGCGGTGGCGCAAGCCATGGTGGCGGACGGTATTCAGTTGATCGAGCTGTGCGGTGGCTTTGGTCCGATCTGGACAGCGAAGATCTTGGCGGCTATCGGCGAAGCCGTCCCCGTCGGCTCTGTCGGCTATGGCCCCGAAGCGATCGAGAAAATGCATGCCCTGTTCAGCTAGCGTTCGCGGCCGCGTCGGTTGGGGCTTGGCTTGCTGTGTTGTCTTGAGCGCCGCCGGCTGCCGGGGACGCGGGCAGCCGGCAGCGCCCGAGCCCGTCCCGCCACCCGCCGTGCGCGTGGTCGAGGTGGCGAGGCAGGCTGACGCATTCCTCAGCTTGCGCGGTGTTGCGGCGGCGGGCGCGCGCCTGCGCTTGGGTTTCAAGGTCCCCGGCGTGATGGCGCGCGTGAGCGTGGTCGAGGGGCAGCACGTCACGAAAGGGCAGGTGTTGGCGACGCTATCGTCGGCTCAAGAGGGCGCTCACCTCCGCGCCGCCCGCGCCACGCTGCAAGGCGCGCAGCGCGACGCCGCCCGCGCCCAAGAGCTGGAGTGGAAGTCGGCTGGACCGCGCGCAATGCGTGAAGACGCGATGACACGGCTCGATGTTGCGGAAGCCAACGTGGAGGTCGCCAAAAATGGTCTTAGCCTGACCGAGCTACGCGCTCCTGTCGCGGGCGTCGTGTTCCAGCGCATCGCCGAGCCGGGCGAGGCCGTGGTTCCCGGAGCCCCGGTACTGCTCGTAGACGAGACCGACCGGACGCTGATCAACGTCGGCGTGACCGAGCAAGAGCTGAGTCGCGTTCGTGTTGGCAATACTGCCGAGGTCGTGGTCAAAGTTTCGGGCGCCACGCTGCAGGCGAAGGTCGTGAGCATTGCGCCAGCGCCGGGCTCTGCTGACGGCCTGTACAAGGTGCAGCTGCGGCCTGGCGAGGCCGACGAGGCGCGCATCAAGCCCGGCGCGCTCGTGGAGGTGCACTTGTCAGTCTTGGCGGGGGCTTCGGACATTCACGTGCCGTTGGAAGCAGTCGTACATCGGCGCGATAAGGACTGGGTCCTGCGCGTGGAAGGCCAGGCGAAGGAGACGGTGGCGCGCCTTCAACTGGTCACCGTGGGCCGTAGCGCTGGTCGGGGTGTTTACGTTACCTCGGGCTTGCAGGGAGGCGAGCGTATCGTCGCTGAGGGCGCGTTCTTCCTGGAAGATGGGCGCGCCGTAAGAGTCGTCGAGTAGTCGGTTCAGATATGGATAAGCTCGGATCGAGTGGCCTCCACTCAGGGTCAGCCAGGCTCGCCGCGGCGGCGATTCAGCGGTGGCGTATCGTAGCTGTAGCTTGCGTCGGTGTTCTGCTTTTGGCCTGGATATCCTGGGGAAAACTAGCACGCCTCGAGGACCCACGCGTTGAACCCTGCCATCTGGTGGTTACGCTGCCGTATCCGGGCGCATCACCGACCGACGTGGAGACGCAAGTCGTCAAGATCGTCGAAGACGCGCTGTTCAGCTTGGAGGGAGTCGAGTACGTCGAGTCGACCGCGTTGCCCAACGCGGCGACGTTTCATTTGAAGCTGGAGGACGGCACTCCGATGGATTTGGCCGTCGAGCGTGCTCGCGGCAAGGTGCAGGCAGTCAAAAAGGAGCTGCCCAGTGGGGTGAAAGACCCGGACGTTGTGCGCTTCAGCACCTCGAACGCGCCGCAGTTGGTTGTCGTCGCAACCGGCTTTCGTTCCGACGACGTGTTGGCGAAGACCGCCGACGAGCTAAAGATTCAGCTGGAGTCTGTTGATGGCGTGTCGGGCATCGACTTGCGAGGCAAGCGGCAGCGCGCGGTTCGCATTCAAGTCGACCCGACCCGGCTCGCGCACAACGGCGTCTCACTGGAGGAGCTAGTCTCTGCGCTGCAAGCGTCAAATGTGCGAGTCCCAGCGGGCGATCTGCGCATGGGTAGCACGTTGACCACACTCCGGGCGGAGCACCAGTTCGACGGAGTAGCCAGCATCGGCGACTTGCCCCTCCGCCCGAGCGGCCAGGCCGGTGGAGCTGCATACACGCTGCGCTTGCGCGACCTTGCAACTGTGACGGAAGAGCCTCGTCGCGATAGGCAAACCTTCCTGTATCAGGGCCAACCCGCTGTCGCACTCGAGGTCCGATTTCGGGCGTCCCAGAACGCCGTCGCTATCGCCGAGCGGCTTCGCAAGCTCATCGCTAGTGCCGGAGCGAAAGGCCCCGCTGGGGTGCAAGTGGTCATCGCGCACGACCAGCCTGCCTGGATTGACAAGTCTCTCGGCACGTTCGTGCAGAGCTTGGGCGAAGGCATGCTTCTAATCTTCGCCGTCATGACGATCGGGCTCGGGTGGCGCGCAGCGCTTACGGCTTCGGTAGCTTTGCCGCTGTCAATCGGCGCCACGCTGATCGGTTTTCATGTGCTTGGTTTCTCGCTCGATCAGATCTCTCTCGCCGGATTGACGGTTGCACTCGGTCTACTCGTGGACGACGCCATCGTGGTGACCGAATCGATTCAGTCCTTGCTAGACCAAGGCCATTCGGCAGGACGAGCGGCGGTGATCGGAACGGCGCGCGTGTTCGGTGCGAACAACGCTACGACGGCCATTGCTTGCGCGTCGTTCTTGCCGTTGTTCTTCATGGATGGCGCGACTGGCATGTTCGTTTTGGGGCTTCCCACGGGCGTAGTCTTGGCGCTGTTGGCGTCGCTCATAGTTGCCCAGTGCGTGGTCCCGTGGATCGGTGCTTTGCTGCTCAAGGGGGGCCATGCAAAGACAGGTGACTCCGTGCACCCGCCTCGCGAAGATCTAGCAATCGAAGCGCCGGAGATGGAGAGCCAAGCGCCGAGTCAGGGCTCGGGTAGCGCATACAGGGGCTACGCCCGTTTGATGGGTTGGGTCGTGCGGCGCCCCGCGACCGTCGTCGCGCTAGCCGTGTTGTGCCTTGGTGGCACCTTCACGCTACTACCGCGCATCGGCTTTCAGTTCTTCCCGAAGGCCGAGAAACCTGCTCTCTTCGTCAGCGCCGATCTACCTCGCGGCACGCCGCACGACGTGGCGCTGGAGAAGGCTGCTGAGATCGGCCGGGTGCTCCGCGCCCAGCCCAGCGTTGCGGATACCTCCACGGTCGTGGGTGGCTCCTACGCCCCGATCTTCTACGCGCGCGTTTCGAGGAACAGACGCGACCTCGTGGATAGCTTGGTGCGCCTTCGGCCGGGGGTCTCGACGGAAGAGGCGGCGCGAGAGATTCGACGCGCGTTGGCCGACATCGTCGGTGTTTCGATGAGTGTGGAGGAGCTGTACTACGGGCCTCCCGTCACCCACCCGGTGATCATTCGGCTGTTCGGTGAGAACTACCAGCGCTTGCAAGCTTATGCTGACGAAGTGAAGGCGGAAGTTCGCAAGCAACCCGGCGCGATCAACGTCAAAGACAGCCAAGACGAAGCTGTCACGCTCGCGAAGGTCGAGGTAGACATCGAGCGAGCGTTGCGCGCCGGAGTCAGCCCGGTCAGCGTGGGTATGGGGCTACGCTGGCTCTACGGCGAGGACAAAGTCACCGACTTTCGCGTCGGCGAGGACTTGGTCGAAGTTCTCCTCGATGTGCCGAGCGCACCGTCGTCCGCATCCGACCAAGTGGGTTCAATCCCAATCGCGACCGTCGGTGAACACTCCGTTCCGATGCGCGAGGTAGCGACTTTGCGCGTGGGTCATGAGTACGCTGAGCTGATGCGACGGAACAAGACGCGCATTGTGGAGGTCACCGCAGACGTGGCTACCGGTACGCTGCCCGCGGCCGTAATCTCTCAAGTGGATGCTTGGCTCAAAGCCAAGGCTTGGGAGCCGGGCTACGGTTTTCGTTACGCCGGCGTTCAGGAGGAAACAGAGAAGAGCTTCCAAAGCTTGGGGCTGGCGGCGGCCGGGGCTTTGGTGCTGATCCTCGTGCTACTGGTGCTAGTTTTCGACAGCCTGGCGTTGGCACTGGTGGTGCTGGCTGCAATCCCATTCGCGTTGATAGGCGCGTTGATAGGCCTAGCGGCAACCGGAAATGCCTTTGGATTTATGGCGTTTCTAGGGCTCATTGCCCTGATTGGCGTCTACGTGAATCACAAGATCTACTACGTGGACCGACTTCGCCATCATTTGTCGCACGGCGAGCCCTTGGAAGTGGCCATCTTGGCAGCCGGGCGCGAACGCATGCGGCCGGTGGTGTTGACGGCGCTAACGGCGATCTTGGGCTTGTTGCCGCTCACGCTCTCGGGCCCCCTCTGGAGCGCCTTCGGCTGGGTGAACATCTTTGGCCTCGTGAGCTCCATTCCGCTTTCCCTCGTAGTCTTGCCAGCAATGATCATGCTGGTGCAACGGCCCAGCCGCCGCTGGCTCAGCGGTCCGAGGCGCGGCGCTCGAACCCCGAGAACGTCGGAGGCGATAGAGGCCGGGGCCTGAGGCGCGGCGCTCTCGTCTCAAGGTTGGAGGAGCGGATCGCAGCGCCAATCCTCTCCCGGTAGGGTCTGAGCGATGTCACCGATGTCCGCTGACAGCTCGGCGGGGAGCCGCGCGAAGCCGAACAACGCGTTCGAAAGGGTGTGCGCCGCGCGTTGCCGAGCGGCTTCGAAACGGCGCCTTGCCCATTCTTTGATGGCTTCGTCGGTTGATGGCGTGTCGCTGAGCCACCAGGCGACTCCGTCAGCCACTACCTCTCCAATGGCGCCGTAGCGCGCCGATGTGTACTGGCCAACGCTCAAGGATGGATGCCTGGGCGTCGTCCACAGTTCCTCCGCAGCCGCCGTGATCTGCGCCGCGATTGCCACGTTGCCCCCAGGGCGGCCCAGAAACTGGCGCAGCGAGCCGTGGTGGTGCCACAGCGAGCCCAGGTGGCTCCGCATCGTCTCCGTTGGCCCCTCGAAGATGCGAAGCAACCGGGCGTCGCGAAGCAGCTGCGGTGCCTCGTTGGCCTCGACGTAGCCACGGCCGCCCAGCCACTGAACTAGGGCGTCGGCGGCGGCGCACAGGTACTCCGGCGCGAGCGCCTTGCAGACGACGAAGAGTTCACCCGGTACATCGCGTTCGGCGTCGAGCTCGTCCGCCAAGAGCAGGGTAAGGCGGTCCAAGATCTTCGCCGCGGCGTAGCCATCGCTCAGCGCGGCAAGGAACAGCGGGTGGTCGCTAAGCGAACCGGTGGCGATGTTGCGACGGGTGGAGTAGCGCAGCATGAGCTGCAAGCAGCGCTTTATGGCACCGGTGGCGGCGATGGCAATGCCAAAGCGCGCCATTCGAAACGAGGCTTCGGCCACCAGTAGATCGGCCGTGGCATCGCCCAGCAGGTGATCGGCGCCCACGTCCACGTTCGAGAAGTGGACGCTGCTCTGCACGATGCCCCGCATGCCCAGCGTCATCGCTTCCATGCCCATGCGCACGCCGGGTGCGCCTGTCGAAACAGCGAAGCCAAGCACTCGACTCGCTCGACCGTCCGTCGCGCGGGCAAACACGTTCAAAACCCCTGCCCAGGAGCCATTCCCCACCCAAATTTTCTCGCCATTCAACCGCCAACCACCGGACGCTCGTCGTTCTGCGCTAGCCTTGATCGCGCGTGGGTTGGCGCCTGCGCCTTCCTCTGTGATCGCAAGTCCACCCAAGACCGAGCCCTTGGCCATGGGCGGAATCAAAGTCTCCCGGAGCTTGGGTTGGCCGAACTTGAGAATTGGTCCAATTCCCAGCTCGTTGTGGATTCCGACGAACATGGCAAGAGTCAAATCGATAGCGGCGAGCTGTTGCACGACCGGAATCCGCTCGCGCCAAGTTAGCCCAATTCCGCCTAGCTCTCGAGGTACCCCCAGCCCCAACAAGCCTTCGCGGCCGAAATCCAAGACCACGTAGGGCGGAATGCAGCGGCGCGCATCGAACAGACGCGAGTTGATGCGCTCGCGCGCGTAGTCGCGCAAGAATGCCACGACCTCCTGGCCCCTTGTTTCCTTCGACGTCATCGTTGTCCTCCTTTATCGTGAGTGCTTGTAATTCGGTTACTGTCATCTGCCAAGATCATCGAGGGGGCGAGACGCGGAAGATCAGCGCCTGCGGCGGACAATCGACGGCCCCTGCTAGGTGATGCGGGCCGTGCCACTCCGAGTTGCGCGTAGAGTTGGAGAATTAGCCCACCTTGACGCGTCAATTGTTGTAAATGGTGAACGACCCTGCCAAGACTTGGCATTCCAAGTTAAGGAGCTGTCGCCACTCGTCCGCACCGGCCGTGAGGGGGCCGTCGACTGGGCCAGTTGCGTATTCAGGGCGAGGTTCTGAGCACAGCGCGGTGAATGGCGGGTTGGCTTCGACTGCTTGACTGGTTCGCGCTCGGCGAGAGCGGCGAATAAAACCAGAGCTCATCACCCACCAGCTCCGGGGCGACAGGTTCGTTTGAGCTATGGTTGATGAGGGTTTCGAAGCGAGCGTGCGGTTCAAGCGCTGCTTGCAGCAGCTCGCCGCCGCCCCCCGCGAGCTGCGTGGTGACGACCGCAGTGCAGCCGGTCGCGGGACACTGCACAGCCAGATCTTGAGCCTGGTCGTCCAGTGACACACTGCCGACGGCTGACGGTTGACCCGCAGCATCGAGCGAAGCGTAGCCCACCGCGGAAGCTGCACCTTTTTCAAGCCAGCTCAGCGTGGCCGCGCCGTCACGCGGCGTGAGCGTCGGTGAGACGGGGGCTTGGCCCTCATGAATGCTCGCTTCCCCGAGGGGTGCGAGCGTCACCGGGTTCAGGCGCGTGAGCACGACGTGGCTCCCTTCGGTGCGTGCCACCCAGAGCTCCTTGCCGACGGTAGCGATAGCGACGCCGCTTGCGGGACCCGCGCTGTTGCCCTGGCGGAGGTCTGGGGTCTTGCGTTGCAATCGGGGATCGAGCTTCGCGACGTAGACGTCCTGCGGACCGCGCCGTTCATCGAGCCACGCGACCGCGAAACCGTCGTCGAGAGCGGCCGCGGTGAGTTGATGCACTTCGCCGGGTTTCCGCGTCAACATGCGCTGGCTGAGTTTTTCCCCGCGCGCGTCGAGCAGCGTGGTGAAGACTTGGGGTTGATTGTTGTCCAGCCCGGTCCAAACGAGCAGCGTCTCTGCGCCGCGCGTCGCCGTAGCGATGCCGGACACTGAGCGGGCGCGGTACGAAATGACGGTGGGATCGCCTGCGGGTGCGACACTGGATTGGCCTGGGATCTCTGAGACGCTGAGCGCTTGTGTCCACAGCTGCGAACGCACTGGCGCCAGCTTGCCGTCGGGCGCGGGGGCCTTCGGTTTTACATACGGAGCGTTCGGGTCGAAGGCCGTAAGCCAAACCGCTACACGCGTCTGCGGAGCGCGGAGCACTCGAAAAGCCGCCAGCGGCTCGGTCGCCAGAACGGCGCTGCTGGCTTGAACTTCTGGCCAGTGGGGCGTCGCCTTAAACGTCGGTGTTGCCCAGGTTTCTGAGCGTCCGCCTCCGAAGACGGAAACGCGGGGCGGCTCTGCGAATACGGCGCTCAGCGCTAGACAATTCTCACCGTTGCAGCTTAGGCCCCAGGTGAGGTCTGGAACACGCCGACCAAACTTCGACGCGAAGATGGAGCGTGGGTCGAGCTTAGTGTCGAAGCTGACCAAGGTGGGCAGGAGGGGTTCGGTGCAGTTCGCGGACTCCGGGCAGCTCCAAAACAGAGCGTCTAGGCCGCGGGCGTGGCTCACGAACTCGGGCAGCCGCGGAGCCTGTCCGGGGGCGCGGGTCAGAGGCACAAGCAACGGGGATCCTTCAGTTTTCCCCGATGACGAAAGGCGCGCAACTCGCACGTAGCCGGGCTCTTGCTC
>JBDKJZ010000048.1:0-17296 GCA_039796375.1 Pseudomonadota bacterium | reverse complement strand
CCGGGCACAGCCGCACGCATCCTAGACTATCTGGCCGTCTGGGTCAGTCTAGACGGTTCTAGTCGCAGTGTAGAACACCAGGTCATTCGCCTACAAAGTGAGGAGGCGATTCGACGATTCGCTGAGCAAGAGGTGCGCGGCGATCTCGTGTTGCACATGAGGGTCATCAAACGGGACGGGCGTATCTTGGAGCCCGAGGCGGTCGACGGAAAACCGACCGTGACCTTCCCCCACTTGGAGATCGGTGACTACATCGAAACCGAGCAGGTGTTCAGCCGAGAGGGCACCAGCGGAAACAGCTATGAAGGACCCCACTGGTTCTTCCGTGAGAAGGACGTCGCCTACGCGCGCAGCGAAATGGTGATGATCACGCCCACTGAGAAGACGCTCGATGTCGCAGTCACGGGAGCGGTTCCAGCTCCCCAGTTGACGGACCATGGGTACTTTCAGGTTCGCCGGTGGCGTGTCGATCAGAGTCCAGCGGCGCCCGATGAGCCCCACAGCGTCCCTGCCGTCGAGTACCTGCCGAGCGTGCGCGTCACTTGGGGTGTCGACCTGAAAACTCACTTGCGTGAGCTGACTGAACGGGTCACTGAGAGCACCCCGATAGATCCGAGAATCGTCCGGATCGCGAAGCGGATCGTGGCCGATATTCCGGCGGACCAGGAAACCGCGCGAGCGCGCTCTCTCTATCGATGGATCCTGTCGAATGTCCAGGCGGACGAAGAAAGCGATGGCCGGCGAGTAATTGTCGGTAAACGCGGCAATCACTGGCGCGGGTTCGTGACGCTCTGTCGCTCACTCGGGATCCCGGTGACCTGGGCTCTTGCCAAGAACCGCCTGGCGGCACCCGCGGCGGGCCCCGCTGATGAGGTTCGACAGTTCACCACCACGGCTCTTCGGGTGGGTCGAAAAGACCCGGTCTGGTTGACCATCGCCGACAAGTACACACCCTTTGGGTACCTTCCCTCGGAGATCCGCGGCATGCCGGCGTTTCTGCTCGAGGGGAACCTGCCCGCGCAGCTCTCACTACCTGACACCGGCGCCGAAGACCAGGTGCGCTTTGACGCGCAGGTTGAGCTCGCTGCAGACGGCTCCGCCGAGTTCACGCTGTCGCAGGCGTATCACGGACGTCTCGGCGCGACACTGCGCAATGGGCTAGGCGAACTGGGCGCGTCCCAGGCCCGCGACGTGATCGAAAGCAAGATCCTTGCGACCGCGCTGCCCGGCGCACGCCTGAAGACCCACGAACTGATTGCGCTCGATGACAATGACGTCCCGCTGGTCGTGCGAATGGATTCGCGGATGGCGCACTTCGCGCTCGGCCAGGGGGATCTGCTGCGCTTGGCGCCACCCTTCGTCCCCAGGCTCAGTCAGTTCGCGACCTTACCCACGCGCCAGACGCCAATCTTGCTCGGTGGCGACCGACGCTGGGACGTGAACCTGCAAATCCGTCTCCCAAAGGGGGCCCAAGTGACGCTCCCCAAACCCAGCCAATTGCGCTTTCTCGATCATCGGGTCGAGGTCGGCGACACGTTCGAGGACGGCGTGCTCACCCTCAAGCGGGTTGTGCACATCCGGGCGGGCCGGATCGCGCCAGAAAACTACGCGGAATTCGTCCGCTTCACGCGAGACGCCGACAGCGCGCTCGGAGCGGAGATCCAAATTCGGTTGCGCTAAGCGCCAACGCTCACTTCGAGGTCAGCTCTTTCTCGCGATTCTCAATGCGGGTCTTGACCTCCGTGTAGTCGGCGTCTCGAACAGCCTTGTCGTCGATTCGCCGGATGCGCTCCACCGCGGTCGCGGGGTACACCTTGCCCGTGGATGCGCCGTCGGCCTCGGGCAGGGCGACCAGCTTCTGGTAACCCTCCCAGCGCGTCTTCGCCTGTGTCAGCTTGCCCTCACGCTCACGAATATCCGCCTGCAAGAACTGCACTTTCGCGCGCTGCACCAGATCACTGGCGAAGCGCGAAGCCACCTCGAGGCGATCGAACGCGGCCACTAGCTCACCTTTGGCGATGAACACCTGAGCAACACGCGTGTGGCCGAGCGGGTTCTTTGGATCGAGCTTGATGGCTGCCTCAAACTCGCGCTGAGCAGCTGGGTAGTCCCCTGCGACAAATGCGTTGTCGGCCTTCTTGAGCTGCTCCAAGTAGGGGCTGGCGCCGGTAACACCCTTCGGATCCCGTCGGACCTCCGCATCTTGGGCGGCTACCGGAAGCGCCAGCGTCGCCACGGCCAAGAGCATCATCGACGGGAGCAACGGGGTACGGATTCCACGAGTGTTCACGCGCCGAACGTATCATGGGGCCCCGGCCACACGCACGCTTTCTGGTCCCGGGCACCGCCGGCTGTGGAGTCCTCGGGCGATTGCCGGTACAGTCCGGGGAATGGGATTACAGACTCCCACAGCACCGTACCCTTGGATGGCGCTTCCGCGGCTATCCTTGGCCGAGGTTCAGAGCGAACGTATAGCTCGGCGCGTCCTCCGCGAGTCTCTGGACTTTTCCCGTCTAGAAGGCGTTCTGCGCGAGGTGTTCGCCGTAGAGCTTGAGGACTGCGGCGCGCGCCAGAGCTACGCGCCGGCAGAGAGTTTGGGGGCCAACGCGACGCTCACGGTGCGCACGCTCTCCGCATGGGTGAGCGTGCAACCGGCGCTGGCCAGCTTACTCCTGTCGCGTTTGATGACCAAGCAGGTCACGCTCGAGCAGCCCAATCCGCTCGAAGGGGCGCTGCTCGGCGCGTGGCACGCGATCGTGGACCAGGTGGCAACGCGGCTAGCCGTGGGCGAACCCCCGGGCATGCCCACGGCTTCACCGAGAGCTCCCAGCGGTCCGGGCTGGTGCATCCAATTTTGGCTACGCCTGGATGGCGTGACCTATCGCGGTCAGTCGCTCCTCCAAGCTTCATCAGCGTCCTCGGTGACACCTAACGTGTGCACGAGCGAACACTTTCGGACGTCGAGCGTGCCTCTAGAGCTCCGCCTTGTGCTCGCGTCGACGGTTTGCGAGCGCGAAACTCTGCGAAGCTTGCAGCTCGGAGATGTGTTCATCCCGCAGCCCTGGAGCGTGAATGAACGCTTGGAAGGTGAGGCCGTGCTCTGCGCCCCGGGGGCGGAGCGTGGCATCCGAGTTGCGCTAAGCCGACCCTCTCTTGAGCTTCGGAACGACACTCCGTGGACCCTCTGTATCGAAGGCCCCGCGGAGCTCCCCCATGAACCCTCCGAGCCTGCGCCGGCCGAACGAACTAAGGAACCCATGATGAGTACGGAAACAGACACCTTGCACGATGCCGTTGCCGACGCCCCCGTATTGGTGAGGGTCGAAGTGGGCTCCGTCACGATGAGCGCGCGCGAATGGGTCACCCTCTCCCCTGGGGATGTGATCGGCATGGGAAGCCCCCTAAACCAACCCGTGGTCCTGCGGGTCGCGGGCCACCAGGTTGCCGAAGGTGAACTTGTGAATATCGATGGTGAGTTGGGCGTCCGTGTCACGAAGTTGGCGTAGGGGACCTATGAAGCTCGCTGTTGCGCTCAGCACGGCGCTTGGCTGCGACAGCCCGACCCAAATGACCGCACAGATCTCCCCCGTCCCAAGCGCCACACCAGCGACAGCAAGCGCAACCCCAAGCGCAGAGGGGTCGGCAGAACCGTCACTCCGCGGCGAATGGTCAGGCAACTACAGCTCGGTCCCCAAGAACCCGATGACTCAGAACGCTGAAGGCCAACGTATGTCCTGGATTCGCGACGATGGAAAACGCTTCACGGGCTCTGGACAGCTGACGCTCAGCGTGAGCCACACAGGCCACGCAAGGGGGCACTCCTCCGGGGCTTTGGGGGATCTTGACCTCAGGGGGGGGTTCTCCCCAGGGGCCGTTTCGTTGCAAATGAGACCCAAACTGGACTCGCCAGAGGCGTTCTCAGGAACACTACTGCTGATTAAGACCGCAGCAGGTGAACTATCGCGAGGTGAATACGCGCCGGGCGGCCCTGCTTCAGGTAAACCAAGCGAAGCCGCTAACGTCGGGGTCCTCCAGCTTGAGCTGCGCGCCGCGAGCGGCGACGGCAAGTGGGTGCGATTTGGGACCGCCACGCTACGGAAGGTTAAGTCCCCATGAGCGAGGCTCGACTCAGGCAACTGGCGGAGGCTCTAGCCGTCGTCGAAGGCCGACTGACCGCGGCATGCGCCAAAGCACGACGTGCTAGGGACAGCGTCCGGTTGATCGCCGTATCGAAGCGAAAACCCGCGAGCGACCTGCGCCTCGCCTATCAGCTGGGCCTCCGTGACTTCGGCGAGAACTACGCTCAGGAGCTCGTAGAAAAGCGGGCGCAACTAGTCGACCTGACTGAGCTGCGCCTGCACATGATAGGTCACCTGCAGCGCAACAAAGCGCGCCACCTACTAGACCCGTCCCTGGGTGCGGCGGTGCTCATTCAGACTGTGGATGACACACGCCTAGTCAGCGAACTGGACAAGCGCGCCGTTCAGGCGCAGCTCACGCACCTAGCAATATTCGTCGCTGTGAACGTCGCGCGGGAACCCCAAAAAAGCGGCTGCTTACCTGAGGATCTGCCATCCGTGCTCAGCGCAGTCGCGAGCTCAGGCTGTTTGCGGCTATCTGGCCTGATGACGATCCCGCCCTGGTCAGAAGATCCGGAACAGTCGCGCGTACACTTCCGCGCGCTTCGCGGACTCAGAGACCAGTACTGTCCGGAAGCCCGGCGGCTGAGCATGGGCATGAGTCACGACTTCGAGGTCGCCATTTCGGAGGGCGCGACTGACGTACGCGTCGGAACGGCCATCTTCGGGGAGCGTGTGTTAGATGGCCACGCGTAAGCCACCACCCTCAGGCCCGAGCTTGCTCAGTCACGCAGCGAGCCGAGGTCAACTGAGCAGCGCGCCACCACCACTCGCCGATCGGCTGCGACCGCGAGCCCTGCATGAGGTGGTCGGTCAAGAACACTTGATCGGGACGGGTCGCGCGTTGAATCGAGCGATCGAAAATGATCGCTTGCCGTCCATGATCCTTTGGGGCGAACCGGGCTGCGGAAAGACGACGCTGGCACACGTCATCAGCCTCGCGACCCGATCGGTGTTCGAGCCCTTCAGCGCTGTCCTTGGCGGCGTCGCTGAGCTGCGGGAGATCATCGCCCGCGCCAAAGACCGGCGCAGCTTAGAGGGCAAGACCACGCTCTTGTTCGTCGATGAGATCCACCGCTTCAACAAAGCTCAGCAGGACGCCTTCTTGCCGCACGTTGAAAACGGTACGGTGACCCTTATCGGCGCCACCACGGAGAACCCCTCGTTCGCAGTGAACGCGGCCGTGTTGTCGCGCACCAAGGTCTTTCGCTTGCGGCCACTCGCGAAAAGCGACATCGAGCGCCTGCTGCGGCGCGCGCTAGCCGATCGTGAGCGTGGCCTGCGCGAACCCGTTCCGACCATCAGTGAAGAAGCGCTGGACGCTATCGCCGACGGCGCTCGCGGAGATGCACGGCGTGGGCTCAGCCAACTGGAGGCCCTCGCTGAGTTCGCGGTTCACGCCGACCCGAAGCAGCCTCACATCGACGCTGAGCTGCTCTCCCAATTCAACGATGAGCCCGCCCTCCTCTACGACAAGAGCGGCGAAGAGCACTACAATGTGGTCAGCGCGCTGATCAAGTCGATGCGAGGCAGTGACCCAGACGCGGCGATCTACTGGCTGATGCGCATGTTGGAGAGCGGCGACGATCCGCTCTTTGTGCTGCGTCGCTTGATTATCTTTGCCAGCGAAGACGTCGGCAACGCCGACCCCCGCGCGCTACAAGTAGTGGTCGCCGCTGACGAAGCTTACCGTCGCATTGGCATGCCAGAAGGCCTGTACCCAATCAGCCACGCCTGTTTGTACTTAGCGAGTTGTCCGAAGTCCAACAGCGTTGGAAAAGCGTACAGCGCCGCACGTGAAGCCATCCGCCAGTATGGCGCGCTGCCAGTTCCACCCAAACTTCGCAACGCCGTGACCTCACTGATGAAGGCCGACGGTTACGGCGACGGTTATCAGTACCCACACGACCTCGAAGACAATTTCGTGCCACAGGAGACGTACCTTCCCGAGAAACTCGAGGGAAGTCGCTACTACCATCCCTCAAAGCAAGGGCTAGAGCAAGCCATCGGTGAACGACTTGAGCGCCTACGTCGCAAGACCTGACGACCCCGTCGTTCACGCTTCGTAGATAGAAACAGTCGGCAGGTTTCGATACAGTTGCGCGGCATCGAGGCCATAACCCACCACGAACACGTCATCGATGGTGAAACCCAGGTAGTCTATTTTGACCTGGACTTGGCTACGCGCGGGCTTGTGCAGCAAACTACAGAGCTTCACGGACTTCGGGTGACGGGCGGAGAGCTGGCGGATCAAGAAATCAGACGTCAACCCGGTGTCCACGATGTCTTCGACGACCAACACGTGAGCCCCATCAATCGGGCGCGTGAGATCTTGAGTCACTTGGACCACACCACTCGAAACAGTGGAGTCCCCGTAGCTCCGCACCCCGAGAAACTCGACCCGAATCGGTAGGTCAATCGCGCGTACCAAGTCCGCCACAAAGACAAAGCTGCCTTTCAAGACAGACACGACCACCAGCTCTTCACCCGCGTAGTCTGAAGTGATTTGCACACCAAGCGCTTTGACTCGCGCGTGCAATTGCTCCTCAGTCAACAACACCCGGGTCTTGTCGCGGTAACTCACTCGGGCAGCTTAGCCTGTGAAGGCTCTGAGTGTTCGGACTTTTTCCCGACGTGAGGTGGCGCTCACGACGGTCCGGGGTCGCGTAGCGGCCGCGGCGCCCCGAGCTCGTTGTCTAGAAGCGGTGGCTTCTCCGCCGGAACCGGCGAAATCAGGGTGTGGCTTGACGAGAGGTGAGTCCACGCCGTACTGGCTGACTTGTTTGCCAAAGGCGTTGAGGAAATGAGCGTCAAACCCGAACCGCCGATTAGCCACTCCCCCGCGCAGGCGGCGCTGCCTGGTCCGATCCTTGAGCTCGCGCCCCTGGGCGCGCGCGTACGCATCATGGGGCGCTTGGCTGTCGCAATGATGTTCTTCGACAAGCTACGCCTGACGACCACGATGCTGGGCGTAGTGTTCGCGGTGATCTTGAGCAACCAGGCGATTGGCACGCTCTTCGGTATCATTCACAAAAACGCGATGGTCGTTCGCAACGCCGACGCGGACTTGTGGTTGATGCCACGCGGCAGCGAGTCGCTCGCGCCTGGTAAGCTCATCCCCATCGCGGCGCTGGCCGAAGCTCGCGTCACCCGCGGTGTAGCGCTCGCTGAGCCGCTGCTCTTCATCGGTGGCAGCATCAAGCTTCCGAATGGCGGCACTGAACCGGTTTCGATTTTTGGCGCGCGCTACCCGCACTATCTGGGCGGGCCGTGGAACCTAGTGGTTGGCGATGTGACCGCGCTCAGTCAGCCGGGCAACATGATCTTCGAGGAGAGCGAGCGGGAGATCTTGGGCGGCCTCAACCTGGGCTCAGTGCGTGAGGTCAACGGGCGCACCATTCGCGTCGGTGCCTTCACCTATGGGCTACTACCGCTAGGGACGTCGTACGCATTCGCCGACTATGAGCTAGCCAGGGAGCTGGGCCGTGTTGCTCGCGACCAAACAACCTATGGGCTGGTCAAGCTGGCTCCCGGGGCGGACGCTGAACAGGTCAAGCGTGACATACAGGCTCGCGTCCCAGAGGTGATGGTCGCGACGCGCAGCGAGGTCGACAGCATGGTGACACGCACGCTGCTCACCAAGGCCCCGGTCGGCGTCATCTTCGGCGCGAGCACGGTGTTTGGGTTGATCATCGGTTTCGTCGTGGTGAGCTTGTCGATGTTCTCGGCTGTTGTGGACAACATTCGCGAGTTCGGGACGCTCAAGGCGATAGGGGCCAACAATTTCGATCTGGCGGTGCTGATGGTGGCGCAGTCGATCGTCTACGGCCTCGTGGGCTCGCTCCTCGGTCTCGCCGTGTTGTCGCGCATCGTTCGCGCCATCTCCTCCGCCAAGCTCATTGTCGTCACTCCAACGTGGCTCTCGCTAGCGACTTTTGGGCTAATGGTGGGGATGTGCGTGTTCGCTTCGCTCGTGGCCCTCGGCCGCATTCGCAAGGTTGAGCCCGCAATGGTGTTTCGATGAGACCCGCCATCGAATGCCGCGGCGTCACCAAGGTGTACGGCGAAGGCCCGACCGAGTACACGGCGCTTCGAGGGGTCGACTTTGTGGTCGATCCCGGACAATTCGTCATGCTCTCGGGCCCCTCGGGGAGCGGCAAGACGACACTCCTCTCCATCCTTGGTTGCGTGCTGACGGCCACCAGTGGGAGCGTGCGACTGCTCGATGAGGAGATCACTGCCCGGGGGTTTGGTGAGCTGCCGCGACTCAGGCTCTCCTATATTGGCTTTGTGTTTCAGGCCCACAACCTGATCGCCTCGCTCAGCGCGCAGGAGAACGTCGCGCTGCTCCTAAGCTTACGGGGGCGCTCGCGCAAGCAAGCGCTTGGAGAGGCGGCTCACCTGCTCGAACTCGTCAACTTGGCTGACAAGCTCGACTCCAAACCGCGCGATTTGTCAGGCGGTCAGCGCCAGCGTGTCGCTATCGCCCGTGCGCTCGCCGGCTCGCCACCGATCCTGCTCGCAGATGAGCCCACCGCCGCGCTCGACGCGCAAAATGGCTTAGCCATCACTGAAATGTTTCGGGCGCTGGCCAAAGAGCAAGGACGCACTGTGGTCGTCGTGACCCACGACAGCCGGATCTTTCACCTCGCCGACAAGATGTTTCACATCGAGGACGGTCTCATTCAAGCAAGGTCAGCATGAAGCGACGAATCTCAACGGCCAGCGTCGTAGCCGTAGTGGTACTATTGGGCGCCGGAGCGCTGGTTTTTCAACATCTCTTCGCTCAGCGCAGCGGAGCGCCGTCGGAGAAGCAGATCACCGCGGCGCAGTCCCGCACGCTCACCCCGGCGGCTGGGGCCACCGACGAACGCCGACCCTTGCCGGAGGGAGACTGGCTTCCGGGCGACGGCGTCATTGAGCCCAAGGACCGCGAGACACGCCTAGCCTCGAGCGTCGGCGGTCGCATCGCGAGCGTCCTGGTGCATGAAGGCGAACCGATCGAAATGGGAGCGCTGGTAATTCAGCTGGACGACACGCTGGAGCGAGCCTCAGTGGTGGCTGCCGAGAGTGAACTCGCAATCACCAAAGCAGAGGCGTATCGCACTGGGCGCGGCGTGCGAAAGGAAGAGATCGAGGCGGTCGCTGCTGACTTTGAGGCACTGACAGCTCGGGCGCGCTTATCTTCGGAGGTGCTGACGCGCGCCGAAGGCTTGGCAGCGGCCGGCGCTATTTCAGCAACTGAGCTCGATAGCGCTCGCGCTACGTTCGAAGTCGATCGCGCTAGTCTGGCGTCGGTCGAGGCAAAGAAGCGGGCTGCGGTGGCTGGATCTCGCTTGGAAGACATCTCCATCGCGCTGGCTCGGGTGCAGGCCGCCGAGGCGCGCCTAGCGCAGGCGACCGCAGCGCGATCTCAACGCGAAGTTCGTTCTCCTATTTCAGGCCAAGTCCTACAGCTTAAGGTCCGAGCCGGGGAGTACTACAATCCCCTCGGCTCGGAGCCGCTCGCTTTGTTGGGAGACACTAGCGAGCTTCGGGTGCGCGTCGACATCGACGAGCGTAACGTCGCCAAGCTCTCCCTTGGCATGCGCGGGTTTGTGACGCTGAGCGCCTTCGGTGACCGAAGATTCCCTGGCAAAGTGATCTCTATCGGCGAGCGGATGGGCAGAAAGAACCTGCGTACCGACGACCCTACGGAGCGTATCGACACCAAGATCCTTGAGGTCGTCATGGCCCTCGACGATGCCGCAGGCCTTCGTACCGGGCTACGCGTCAGCGCCTTCTTGGAGGCACCCCAAAAATAGGTGGTAGGCGCTGAGCCCGGCGACCCTTCAATCGTGCTGCCTGTTATCGCCCTACTGAACCCCGCAGGATCCATCGTCAATCTGCGCCGTGGCGTTGTAGTTCGGAGCCGCCTTGTTGGTGCATCCTTTGGGCAACACTTGGGTGTCGTTGGTCCCTACCGGGCGCTTGTTTGCTTCCAGCTCAGCCTTGAACTTGTCTAGCTGGGCTTGAAGCATTTGTTTGACCTGGGCGTTCGAGGCCGACAGGTCACTGTCTTCATGGGGATCTTTTGAGAGATCGTAGAGCTGGCCCCCGTCACCCACTACGTCGTGACGCAGCTTCCAGTTGCCGTCACGAATGGCGCTGAGATCGTAGTAGAACGGCCCGTGGTTTGCGCCCGCTTGACCGGTGACAATGGGCCATATGTCCTCACCGTCGGTCACGCGGTTCGGCGGGACATCCCCCCCGGTGAGTTTCGCGAGGGTGGGATAAAGATCGATGACGCTGGCAGGTTCGTCCTGGACGAGGCCTGAAGCAATTTGTCCAGGCCAGCGCATGATAGCCGGCACGCGCATGCCGCCTTCCCAGGTGCTGAACTTGGCGCCATTGAAGGGGTAGGCGGTGCCGCCGTCAATGCCTTTGGCGGCCCAAGGCCCATTGTCTGAGGTGAACACGACAAGCGTATTGGATTCTAGTCCCTGGTCCTTCACGGCGTCCAACAGGCGACCTACGTGAAAGTCGAGCTCCTCAACCACGTCACCGTACTTGCCGCGCGCCGACTTCCCTGCAAACTCCGCCGAAGGATGCAGCGGCGTGTGGGGCATCGAGTGCGGTACGTAGATAAAGAACGGGTGGGCCTTGTTCTCGGACATGAACCGAATCGCTTCGTCGGTGTAGCGTCTCGTGAGCGTGCTTTGGTCAACCGGGTACTCGACGACCTCAGTCCCCCTGAGGAGCGGGACCTGATCAGCGTCGAGTCGGTCTCGTTCTTCTTTGGTGGCTCCTTTCAGAGCTAAGATTCGTTGCGCGGTCCAATCCTGCCCGGTCAAGTCCTTCCCCAAAACGACGCCCGCCGCGAGCGTCATGTCGGGATCGATCGCCATGTCGTTGCTGTAGGGGACACCCATGTATTCATCGAAGCCGTGAGCCGTGGGCAGGAACTTAGGTTTGTGCCCGAGATGCCACTTGCCAAACATCGCCGTCCTGTAGCCCCGCGCCTTGAGCAACGTAGGCAGGGTGACCTCATTCGGGTTCAGGCCTACGGCGGAGGCGGGCGTCAAGACGCCGTCAGGAAACCCGACGCGCATCGCGTAGCTGCCCGTCAGAAGCCCAGCGCGGCTTCGCGTGCACGTGGGGGAGCCCGAGTAAAACGACGTGAACCGTACACCCGCTGCGGCCATTTGATCGAGGCGCGGGGTCTTGATGGGCAGGCTGTCCCAGGCTTTCCAAGGTGCTCCCGCGGGCGCGCTGCCTGAGCCGTAGACGCCCAAATCCGCGTAACCCAGGTCGTCGACGAACACGATGATGACGTTGGGTTTGCTCTTCGCGGGCCGAGGTCCGTCCGGAACCTGCGGGCCTCCGCCTGCTCCGCCGCCTGGGGCTCCGCCGCTGCCTCCTGGCGTGTTTCCTCCGACGCCCAGGTTACCGGCTGCGCCGCCGCTCGGCTCATTCGTGGTCCCGCCCGCGTCTACACCGAAGCCCCCGCCCCCGGTTAGGCTGGGTGTGCTCATACCGCCCCCAGTGCCTCCAGCGCCGTACCCGTTGTTTCCGACGCCGCCGGAGCCCGCCATACCACCCGCCGCTTTCTGGCCTCCGTTCGCCGTTTCGGCGCTCTCCCCACAACCCGGCAACAGAGCGCCTGAGCAGACCAGTAGGACGAAGAGGGGATCGATGGTGCGCATATACAGCTAGTCGCAGAGGGTGATGGATTGGGGTCATCTGTCCGTAAGGCCCGGGTGTTTTGGCCCCGATCGGGCCCCAAGGCGCCGCCCGGTCACCGCATTCACCCTGAGGCGTCTATTGAACGCCACAGGATCCATCGTCGACTTCGGAGTTAGCGTCGAAGTCGGGCGAAGTCGCGTCCGTGCAGCCCTTGGGGCGGGCCGCCGATGATCACCGTGGATGCCGTCCGTCCAACCCTGCAGGCGCCTGCCTTACGTAAAGCGACCCTACCGCCGTCTTGACGTGAACGTGGTGCCTGGGGGCGCAGAGCGCCTGGGTGCCGAAACCTTAAGAGGAACGGTATTGCAATGGCATATAGACACTATTGGCTGGGTTCTGTTGTATTGTCCGCCCTTCTGGGCGTGACGGGGTGCGGTGATGACGCTGGCACTACCGGGGGCGGGGAACCAGATCCAGCAACCGATGCGGGGGCAGATAGTGGCGCCCTTCCGGGCGACCGCGTCGAGGACGCCGGCAAGCTAACAAGCGACGGCGGTGACGCTCCTGATGCGCCGAAGCCAGACGCCGGTCCACCCAGCGCTCCGCCCAGCTTGTCCATCGACGACGTCAGCGTGAACGAGGGCAACGCTGGGACCGCGGAGCTCACCTTCACGGTCACGCTCTCGGCTGCCAGCGAAGAACTTGTGACGGTCGCTTACGCCACCGAAGACACCACCGCTACCGCGGGTGGCCTGCTCGACGTGGGTGGGAGCGACTATGACGCCGCTTCCGGAACCCTAAAGTTCAAACCAGGAGAAACCGAACGGACCCTCACCATCACCGTCAACGGCGATCTGCTGAATGAAGCGGATGAGACGTTGATGGTCTCGCTGTCCAAACCAGTCGGTGGGAAGATCGAGGACGGCGAAGGTGAAGGGATCATCGTCAACGAAGATGACTCCCCCTTGGCCAGCATCGAAGGGGCAACCGCAGCTGAGGGCAACAGCGGGACTAGCTTGGTCGAGCTGACCGTGGCCCTGTCGACCCCGAGCGGCCAATCCGTGACCGTCGACTGGACCACGGTGGATGATGCTGCAGAGGCAGGCGAGGACTACGCGATGGGCGAAGGCACGGTCACCTTCGAACCCGGCGAGACCACGCAGACGATTCAGGTGACCATCACGGGTGACACCGTCGACGAAACGGACGAAGCTTTCGACGTTGAACTCGCGAACCCAGTCAACGTAGACTTGGCCGCGGCGACCGCCGCCGTCACCATCACGGACGACGACACTGCGCCGTCCTTGGCGATCGGGAACGCGAGTATTGCCGAAGGGAACGCGGGTACCACCGACGCAACGTTGACAGTGAACCTCTCGGCACCCAGCGGCTACACCGTGACAGTCGACTACGCGTCGGAGGACGCCACGGCGAGCGAGGGTGAAGACTACGCCGCGTCCACTGGCACCTTGACCTTCGCTCCGGGCGAAACGTCCAAGATGGTCCCCGTAGCCCTGACCGGCGATGCCGACGCGGAGTTCGACGAAACACTGACCGTGTCACTTTCGAACCCGAGCCACGCGACGATCGCGACCGCCGATGGCACCCTCGGCATTCTGAATGACGATGGCGCTTTCGCGGGCATCAGCATCGACGACGTGTCCGTCTCCGAAGGTAACGCGAGCACGAGCGTGGCTACGTTCACGGTAACCCTCTCGGAAGCAGTCGCCGACGATGTCACCATAGACTACGCCACAAGTGGCGGCACCGCGACGGAAGCTGGGGCAGCTCCGAGCGGTGGCCTCGACTTCGTCGCGACGTCAGGCAGCCTGACCTTCCTGGCAGGCGAAGTCACCAAGACCATTGAGGTCACGATCAACGGTGACGTCGTCTACGAATTGGATGAGGGCTTCACCGTCGACCTGTCAAACGCCGTCAACGGCGGCATCGTTGACGCTCAGGGAGCCGGCTCGATCACCAACGATGACGTCGAACCTGAGATCTCTTTGGGCGATACCGCAGTCGCGGAAGGGGCTGCGGGGACGCGAGCGGCGAGCTTTGTCGTGACGCTGTCCGCGCCGAGCGGCCTAGACACTTCCGTTGACTTCGCAACTTCCGACGGCACAGCGATTGCGCCCGACGACTACTCCTCGGCCACCGGCACGCTACTCATCCCGGCTGGAGACACTTTTGCGTTGATCCTAGTCAGCGTCCAGGGCGATCTATCAAACGAAGACGCTGATACGATACTGCTGGACCTGACCAACCCGGTGAACGCAAGCATCGCCGACGACCAGGGCACCGGTACGATCACCAACGATGACCCTCTGCCACAAATTGTCATAGGCGACGTCTCGGTGTCCGAAGGTGACAGCGCCACGCGCCTGGCAAACTTCACCGTGACTCTCTCCGCGCCAAGTGGCCGTGACGTTTCAGTCGATTGGGCGACGGCCAACGGCGCTGCGATTGCCGGGCAAGACTACGTCGCTGCATCAGGCACCCTTGAATTTCCTGTTGGCACGGACGTGCAGGTGATCAGCGTCACCGTCAACGGAGACAACCAAGATGAACTCAACGAGGACTTTGTCGTCGACTTGAGCACTGCAGTGAACGCGTCGATTCTTGACGATCAGGCGACCGCGACCATCACCAACGACGACTCAATAGCGCCGGCGTTGAACATTAACGATGCAAGCGTGGCCGAAGGCGACTCAGGCACAGCGGCCCTCTCTTTGACCGTCACTTTGGAGACCGCGAGCGCACAGACCGTCACCGTAGGTTGGAGCGCCGCGGACGGAACCGCCGACGACGGCCTCGACTACACAGTCGCCAGCGGCACTGTGACCTTTGACCCCGGCGACACCATGAAGACGATCGAGATCGACGTGTTGGGTGACGTACTTCACGAGCCGGACGAAACGCTCGTCGTGACACTAGCTGATGCCGTCAACGCCTTCATCGCCGACGGCAGCGGCGAAGGGACAATCACAGACGACGACACTGCACCAGAGCTGAGCATCACAGATATCGCTGCGGACGAAGGCGACGCTGAAACGAGCGACTTGAGCTTCACTGTGTCGCTCTCGGCTCCGAGCGCATTCGAGATCAGCGTCGCCTACGCCACCGCGGACGGTACAGCCACAGAAGCCGGCTCTGCCTCCATCGGTGATGACGACTACGAGTCAACATCAGACCTATTGGTCTTTGCGCCCGGCGAGACAACGAAGAACATACTGGTAGCCGTAAACGGCGACGACGTTCACGAACCCACTGAGAACTTCGTTGTGACGTTGTCCACCCCAACCAATGCAACCATTTTGGACGCAGACGGAACCGGGACCATAACCAATGACGAGGCATTGCCCGCAGCCAGTGTCGATGATATCGGCGCTATCGAAGGCGACAACGGCAGCAGCAAGCAGATGATCTTCACTGTGACGCTCTCCCGCCCGAGCAGCGTCCAGGTTAGCGTGGACTACGCAACCGCAGACGACTCGGCGAGCGACTCGTCCGACTACGACGCAACCGGCGGCACCGTGACGTTCGAACCCGGCGAGACCGAACAAACCTTCGCAGTGACGATCAACGGGGACAACGCGAACGAGGCGAACGAAACCTACTTCGTCGACCTGTCCAACGGGAACGGAGTGACAGTGGGTGATGGCCAAGGAGTCGGCACTATCACTGCCGACGACGGCAACTGAGTCAGCGCGAGGTCTCAGTTCGCGTTAGGACCGCACCTGAACCGGGTGCGGTCCAGCAACAACAGTGAGCCGCAACTGCGGCGAGTTTGGGTTTGAGAGCGCCGGGCGAGCAGTCGCCACGGCGCTCTCTCTTTTGGGCGAACAGAGTCCCGGGTCAGTCGGGTCTACGGGTATGGGGGACGGCAGATCTGGGCGGATGAACTGCGCTCTCGCTGTCTGGCTTCACCGCTGACATAACAGAAGCGCCAGAGACCAAACGTTAGATCTTTTCGCAGTGGCTGGCAAATTCACGTTCCTCTCGGGCGGTGTTCATGGCCCACGACAAAGTGCGTGACCCTGAGCTTCTCGGGCGACACACTCCGATTGTTCTCGAGTGACGCTCGTGCGGCGATGGCGGAGGCTGCGGGGGCGGAGGCGGAGGCGGAGGCGGAGGCGGAGGCTGCGGGGGCTAGCGCCGAATTCGATCGAAAGCTTGTGACCGAAGCGGGAACACGCGCCTTTGTCCGTTCGAAACATCACCAACGAGAAGGGAAAACATCAATGAACACTGAAAACGCGCGGCTCTACGAACAAATCATGTCGTTTCAGCTCGATGATCCGGGAACCCAGCTCACTTTTACGCAGCGTCTCGCACGAGAGAACGGCTGGACTGACGGCTTCGCGAACAGGGTTGTTTTAGAATACAAACGTTTCGTTTTTCTAGCGATGGTTTCAAATAGGCCAGTCACTCCGTCAGACCAGGTCGATCAAGCTTGGCACCTGCACTTGACGTACACGCGATCCTACTGGGACAAATTGTGCGGCCAGGTCCTGGGTCGACCGTTGCATCACGGGCCCACCCAAGGAGGCCCCGCGGAAGGGCGCAAGTTTCGTGACTGGTATGAGTATACCAAGGATTGCTACAGCGCCTACTTCGGTGAGGATGCCCCTAGCGACATCTGGCCCAGCTCGGACGTCAGGTTCGGCGACGACCTCCACTTTCAGCGCGTGAAGCTGAAGCGAACTTTGGTCACTGCACGCGGCTCGCAAGGTCCCGACGAATCGACTGACGTAGTTCTGGATGAGCTGAACCTTCACCCTTATGACGTCGCGTACCTAGCTGGGGGCGCGGCGCGCGCCGCCAACACGGCTATTGCCAGTCTGGTCGACCGTGGCTTCCTAGGTTGTGTGCCCGAGAAGCACCAGATCATGAAGGTCGGCACGCTGGGTGATGAGTGTCACCCGCTTGAGCTCGCGCTTTTCCAAGGCGCAGACCTTGAACCAGGCACATCTGTCCGGGCCCTGCACAGTAGCGCCTCGGCCAGTCTGCATGCGATAAGAGATCGCCTCCGCGATGAGGGCCTTCTGAAAGTGGAACCGCCCCCCGGCGTCAGCACGGTCCTCGGTGTTCTGGGTTGCTGCATCAGCGGCTTTATCTGGACTTCCGACGGTGATGTTGGAACCCGGCGGTTGTTCGCTGTTGCCGTAGCAGTGGTTTCCATAGTTTTCTTCCTTAGGAGCTCACACTTTCGTCCAACCGCGCGGGGCGAGTCGGCGCTAGCGCAAGCTCGCGCGGCTCTCCCACCAACGGCCGCGGTGGGTACTGAGGGCATGACGCGCGAGGAAGCTCAGATGGCAGTCGGCGTGCTTGGAGTGGCCGCGTTCTCCAGTGGCATCTTTCTTGAGCTCAACCAGACCTTAGTGCCGCCCTCGATTTCAGCCGAGGGGGGTGGCGGTTGCGGGACAGGGGGTGGCGGAGGTGGAGGTGACGGCGGGGGCTGCGGAGGTGGAGGTGACGGCGGGGGCTGC
>JBDKJZ010000047.1:0-17347 GCA_039796375.1 Pseudomonadota bacterium | reverse complement strand
CGGGCAAGCGCTTCTATGGGCCGAATGCGTGGCCAACTGCGCTCCCTCAGTTCAAGGCGTCGATGTTGGAGCTGTTCGATGGCTGGCGGGGACTGGCGGGGAACATCAGCCGCTTGTTTGCTATGTCGCTCGGACTGCCCACGGAGTTCTTCGTCGAGCGGGCGGTCAAACCGCTTTGCCAGATGCGCGTCGTCAAGTATCCCCCGCAGGGGCGGGTGCCAGTCACGACGGGCATAGGCTGCGGGGAGCACACGGATTACAGCGTCGTGTCGCTCATATGGCAGCTCGACCGGCCCGGCCTGCAGTTGATGAATCGGGATGGGCGATGGGTGAATGCTCCTAGCATCCCAGGCACGTTCGTGTGCCCGATCGGTGATACCACGGCGCGGTACACCAACGACTATTGGTCTGCGACTCTCCACCGGGTCGTCAATGGTGATGATGGCATAAGGCATTCAGCGGCGTTCTTCTACGATCTCGATGCGGACACCGTGATCGAGCCGCTGCCGAAGTTCGTCACGCCCGAGCGTCCGGCGCAGCACGAGCGCACCACGATGGGCGAACACGTTGCGCGCGGGTTTGACGGCACCTTCGCCTATCGCCGCAAGGAGCAGAACCTCAGTGAGCAGATGCCGCAGGAGAACGCATGAGTCGCACAATCAAAAATAGTGACGTCATCGTCGTCGGCGGTGGTATTCTGGGGTTGGCGAGCAGCTACGAGCTGGCTTGCCAGGGGCTGACCGTAACGTCGGTGTATCCGCAGGCGGGTGACCGAGAATCCGCATCGCTAGCGGCCGGTGCGATGCTGGGCGCGCTTGGGGAAATCACGGGCGATGACGGGGATAGCGATCGGGACGAGTTGGAGTTCCGCATCGCTTCGCAACGGCGCTATCCGGAATGGCTCGGCGCGTTATGTGAACGCTCCAAGACCAAGGTGCACCAGGGTCAGGGGTCGTTCATCATCGCAAACAACGAAGGCGTCGCGGATCGCAACGGCATCAGGCGCATGAAGCTCGAGGCTGACCGCTACAACCTCTCCGCCGAGTGGGTCGAACCAGAAGAAGTGCCGGGCTTGAATCCAGGTCACCACTACGCTCCTGGGCTCTGTTTGGCCTTGCCTGAGGAGCACTCGGTGGATTCAGGACAGCTCCTTGCCGCAATCGCCGCGGCAGCCGCTAGCTATCCGGGGTGGACGCGCGTTGACGATAGCGTGGCTGCCGCGAGGCAGGATTCCGGTGGCTGGGTGGTCACGACCTCCCAGGGGGCGACGTACGCAGCGGCCCACCTGGTCCTGGCAGGCGGCTCTCGAGTTTTCAATTGCCTAGCGCCAGACGTGCGTGATGCGGCGAAGCTCCCCGCGATGTTCTTCGGAAAAGGGGTCTCTTGCTTGGTTCGTGGTGCCCCCGCGATTCCGCAGACGATTCGCACGCCTAACCGCGCGTTCGCTTGCGGGATCCACGTTGTGCCGCGGAGCGACGGGCTTCTCTATCTCGGCGCGACTAACTGCTTGGGGGTCGACCACGATGCCGAACGAGGCATGCAAGTTGGCGAGATCCATAACTTGTTCGACGAAATCGTGCATCAGATAAACACGGACATCCGTTTGAGCCGCATCGTCGACATTCGGTATGGCTATCGCCCAATCCCGGCAACGCGCAGTCCAGTGATCGGGCGCACAGACCTGCCCGGGCTGAGCGTCGCTACGGGCACCTACCGCAACGGTATCCTGATGGCACCACTCGTCGCGGGAATCATCGCTGATGGAATCGCAGACAAGCCAGTCGAGAACCCGTTCGCTGTCGGGGCCAAGCCAGCAGGAACGCCAATCGAGCGACTGAGCGAGATCGGTGTCCGAGACATTCTGGGCTTCTTACACGAACCGCGTGGCTCACTCCCATACAACCGGGCCGATGAGCTGAGAAAGTACACGCAGACACTGTTCGAGATGGCCGTGTTCGACGATGAACGTCACTCCGAGCTGCGGCAGGAGATCCAGCAGCGACTGAAAGACGCACCGTTCAATGAGACGATGCACAAGCTGTTTTATGAGATAGTCGAACGCGCCAGCCAGCGCGGCATTCCTGAAACGAAAACGGCCCGCGCTCATTAGCGCAACGACCCTCACTGACTGAGCCGCGATGGCCACCTACAAGCATCTTCGATACTCCGTTAGTTCACGTGTCGCAACGATCACGCTCGATCGCCCGCAGCGATTGAATGCGTGGACACCAACGATGGAGAGTGAGCTTCGCGTGGTCATGAGCGCGTTGGGCGCAGACGAGTCGGTCCGGGCCATCGTGCTTACCGGAGCAGGACGTGGATTTTGCGCAGGGCTGGACTTTGACTTCTTGAAGCAGCGGACGCCGAGCGGCGGGCCTGTTGTTGCGCGAGGGAGTGACGATGGCTTCAGAGGCCGTTTCACCTACTTCCCTATGATAGAGAAGCCGGTCGTCGCGGCCGTGAATGGCCCAGCGGCAGGAATAGGGCTGATTCTGGCGTTGGGCTGTGACGTGCGGTTTGCTGCAACCAGCGCGACGTTTACGACTTCGTTTGCGCGCCGAGGGCTCGCGGCCGAGCACGGTATCGCCTGGACGCTGCCCCGCGTGGTGGGGCTTCCGCATGCGCTGGACTTATTGCTGTCTGCGAGGACGGTGGGGGCGGAGGAGGCGCAGCGCATCGGTCTATGCAACCGTGTCGTTCCCGATGCCGAGCTGCTTGCAAGTTCGGTCGCCTACGCGTTCGAGCTCGCAGAGCGCTGCTCGCCACGCTCGCTGCGCATCATCAAGCGCCAGCTTTGGGAAGCAACAGCGCAGCCCCTGTCCGAAGTTCTCGACCTCGCTGAGCGCGAGATGAATTCGAGCTTTGCGAGCGAGGACTTCCAAGAGGGTGTGGCTCATTTCAGTGAGAAGCGGGTCGCGCGCTTCTCAGGGCGATAAAGGTCTGATGCTTGCTCGGCAACTACTGAACTACGATGTCCCGAGCGCAGTCGACCGCGACGCGCTGGCGCATGCGTTCGAGCACTTCATCCGTCGCGAGGTGCCGTACGAGACAGTTTCCAATTTGGTGTTGTCTAGGCTCGTGAAGAGCGCTGCCGAAATGGTCGAAACCGTCGCCGATGGTCTTGGAGGGCACTGCGTCGAGCATGCTGTCCTGCTCACGGAGTTCCTGCGCGAGCTCGGCTTTGATGCCCGCTTCGCGAATGCTGACTATCACGATCGGGTGTCGGGACGCTCGACCGCGATGGCCAAGCCGCTGTGCTTGGTGCGAGTGGGTGAAACGCTGTTCGTTGCCGACCCGTACTACCGGCAGGTGCTACTGCCCGTGCCACGCGAGGGCGAGCTACGCGTCGGACGATTCGTCGTCGTCCGAAAGAACGATGAAGAATTCTGGATCCAAGCCCTGAAGTTGGACGCCGCGGGTGCGGGGCAAGGCGCTGTTCTGAACGAAGACCACGTGCACGCGTTGTCGACCTTGCACGATCGTTGCAGGCTATTCGAAGCGCGCTACGCCGAGTTCTCTCCGTTCGGCATAACCGCTCCGTACTTCCAGTTGATGCGACCTGTGCGAAAGGCGCTTTTTTACGACCCCGAGCAGGATTGTCTCGTGGATTGCGATCCCGTCGCTGTGCGAGAGCTTCAGAGTGAAGACCTGGCGAAGTGTGAGTGGATCCCCGAGAGGGTACGTCACTTGGTCCTCGAGTTCGTGGGACGGAGCAGGGCGATGCGGCCTGCTGCACGGCGCTTTTTGGCTCGGGGAGAGTACGCGCCTCACTACTTGCAGCTGGAGCGCAGGTCACAGCACATGACGGAAAGCGACAATGCGAGTTCGCACATCAGAGGAGAATCAAATGATCACAGGTAGTCTCGTAGCGCTCGTGACCCCGTTGCTTGCGGACGGCGAAGTGGACTTTCTCAGCTTGCAGCGGCTGGTGTCCATGCAAGTCGAATCCGGAACCAAGGCAATCGTGGTCATGGGGACCACGGGCGAGTCGCCTACTCTAGATCCGAACGAGCACGAGCAGGTCATCGCGCGCTGCATCGAGTTCGTGGACGGCCGCATTCCGGTCGTTGCAGGCGTCGGCTCCAATTCCACCAAGGAGGCCGTGCATTTGGCCCGTGCAGCGAAGCGCGCGGGGGCCGTGTCCGGCTTGTCGGTGGTTCCGTACTACAACAAGCCCACGCAGCTTGGGATGTACCAACATTTCGAGCGTATCTTCACGGAAACAGGATTGCCCCAGATCCTCTACAACATTCCCGCTCGAACCGTCTGCGACATGACGAACGAAACCATACTGCGTTTGGCAAACTTGGAGGGCATCGTCGGAGTCAAAGATGCAACCGGCAACATGGGCCGCTTAGCGGAGCTCGCGGCGTACGCGCCGCCCGACTTTGCGCTGTATGCAGGTGACGACGATTCATCGCTGGCGTTCATGTTGGCCGGCGGACATGGCACGATTTCAGTAACCGCAAACCTGGTGCCGAAGCTGGTCAGCGATTTGTGCGACGCAGCCGTCCGCGGCGACGCAGTGCGGGCTCGCGAGCTCAACCGCAAACTCGTCCCGCTGAACAAGGTTTTGGGGCTGCAAACGAATCCAATCGTCGTCAAGTACGCGATGGAGAAGCGCGGACTGATTGGTCCCGGGATCCGCATGCCCATGACACGACTCGAGGACAAGTACCACGGGATCGTGGACGAAGTGCTCGCTCGCTTGTGAGCCTGCGGCAATTGAGATGGCGTGAAGAGGGTGATGCGGATGAGATCGAAGCTTGGATTGGATGCAGGAGTGGTGGCCGAGGCGCGAGAAGCAGCCGCGCTGGTTGCTCGACGCGTCTCGTCGAGCCTGAGTGGCAAGTCGACCGTGTCGGTCGAACGCACCGTGGCGCGGCTGTTGGGGGTAGACGACGCGAACGAGCTCGAGGTGCCGCTTCCGAATATTCTGGTCGATCATGTCCGCGATCACAGAGGTCTCAGTCACGGGGTCGCCTATTGGCTGGGGAACGCGATGATCCAGACGGGCAAGAGCGCACCACAGCTGGCGCGTCTCGTTGCTTGCAACGAGCTAGACCTGTGTCAGCTCGACGTCGTCGCAGAGCGGAGAATCCGCGAGGTCATCACCCTCGAGTGCGAACGCGCACTGGAGAACTTGAAGGACGCCCAACGCAAGCGTCAGGAATTCAGGCTATCGCTGCGGGAGAGTCCACCTCCGCTCGTGTACGTGCTGACGGCGACCGGCAACGTCTACGAAGACGTCACCCATGCGCGCGCAGTGGCGGACAACGGGGGCGACATCGTTGCGGTCATTCGATCCACAGCTCAAAGCCTGCTCGACTACGTTCCATTCGGTCCGACGACGGAAGGCTACGGCGGTACGTTCGCGACGCAGGCCAACTTCCGCATCATGCGCGAAGCGCTCGATGAGTGGTCAGCGAGTAACGGTCGCTACATGCGGCTTTCGAGCTTCTGCTCGGGGCTGTGTATGCCCGAGATCGCTGCCATGGGCGCCATAGAGGGGTTGGACAACATGGTAAACGACGCACTCTACGGCATCTTATATCGCGACATCAACATGCGCCGAACGTTGATCGATCAGCGGATCTCTCGGATGGTGAACGGGTACTTCGATATCGTGATCAACACGGGCGAAGACAACTACTTGCGCACCGCTGACGCCGTTCAGGCGGCGCCTTCGGTCGTGGCGTCGCAGCTGATTAACTACTACCTCGCTCGCGAATCCGGCGTGAAGGATTCGCACATTGCGGTCGGCAATGCTTTCGAAATCCATCCGACGGTGACCAACGGCCTGCTCATCGAATGGGCTCAAGCGGAGCTCACGCGCGAGCTCTTTCCCGACTGCCCCGTCAAGTTCATGCCGCCCACAAAACACATGGACGGCAATGGGCTGCGTACCCATGCCTGCGATACCTTGTTTAACTTGGTGACGATCGCAACGCGGCAGGGGATCCAAACGATCGGCGTCCCTACGGAGGGGACGTTCACGCCGCACATTCATGACCGAGTGCTGGGTCTCGAGTGCGTGCGCTACGTGTTCAACTCCGCACGAGACCTCGGTGAGGAGATCGCGTTCCGTCAGGACGGCTTCATTCAGAGTCGCGCTCAGCAGGTCTTGCGGGACGCACTGCAACTCTTGCGCTACGTCGTCGACGTTGGGCTGTTCGAAGCAATCGAGCAGCGCACCTTCGGAAACATCTCTCGCCTGGTCGACGAGGGAAGAGGCGCTGATGGGATATTCGAGACCAGTGACATGTACTTGAATCCGTTCGTGGCACTGATGCTTGGAGATACCACATGCCAGAATCAATGATTCAAAGCGTCCTGAAGACCAACTACGGTATGGTCAAAGCGTACGCAGACCACAAAAATGATGGGATCGTTCAGGTCGCGTTCACCCTGCCAGTGCCTTACGCGCGCAGCTCTTCCAAGGCCGCGCTGGAGCTCGCCAAGGCCATGGGTCTCGTCCGGCCAGAGGTCGTACACTGCCAGCGCGTTACCGATGGCTACACTTACTTCATCGTGTACGCGCACTGTCCGCACTCCGTCGACTTCGAGGCGCTCCAGGCAGACACCCCAGATGTAGACTTCATGACTCAAGCCGAGGTCGAGGCCTTCTCCGCGGACCGGATTGGGCGCCTCATCGTAGTCGTCGGCGCGAGCACCGGTACCGACACGCACAGCGTGGGGATCGACGCGATGCTGAACTTGAAAGGGTTCGACGGTCACTCCGGGTTGGAAGCGTACGCTTGCTTCCGCGCCTACAACCTTGGCAGCCAGGTGCCGAACGGTGTCTTGGTTGCCAAGGCAGTTGCCGTGAATGCCGACGCGATCCTGGTTTCCCAGACGGTCACTCAACAGCAGTTGCACGTTCACAACCTGGCGGAGTTAGTCGATATCGTGGAGGCCGAGGGCATACGCAAAGACGTGCTACTGGTCTGCGGTGGGCCGCGCGTTTCGGACGAGTTGGCGAAGGAGCTCGGCTTCGATGTCGGGTTCTCCAAGGGCACCTACCCGAACCATCTCGCATCGTTTATCGTCACCGAGCTGGCCGCACGCACTGTAGAAGCGCGGCGCGATTCGCGGCTACGTGCCGCGGGGGGATGGTAGCCGTGAGACTGCGCGAGCTCGTGTCCTCTGTCCCTCGTCTGTCGCTGTTCGGACTTGCGAAGAACACCGGCAAGACCGTGGCGTTGGGGGCGACGGTGCGCGAGTTGAACGCCGCCGGGTTCGTGGTCGGTGTGACCTCCGTCGGCCGCGACGGAGAAGCGACAGACGCACTGGACGAGAACATCAAGAAGCCGAGCATTTACCTTCCCGCGGGTAGTATCGTTGCAACTACCGCTGCGCTGCTGCGTAAGAGCGCACTGTCGAGGGAAATCCTCGCTCACACTGATTTCCGAACGCCGCTCGGTCACGTAGTCATCGCTCGGGTTTCTGCAGCGGGCACGGTGGAGGTGGCAGGGCCTAGTTCGATTGCCGACGTGAGGGTCGTGTGCGATGAGATGACCCGGCACGGAGCCGAGCGCGTGGTGATCGACGGCGCGCTGAACCGCAAGGCTGCGACGTCGCCGCTGATCGCTGACGGCGTCATCCTATCCACGGGCGCGGTCCTCGAGTGGGACTTGGAGGCTGTCGTTCGCATTACCCGCGATGCCGTCGATTTGCTTCGACTTCCGGAGGCGACGGATTCGACGCTGAGGAGTCTTGCCGCTCGGGTACGCGGAGCAATGCTGGTCACTGGCGACGGCACCGTACCCATCGAGAGCGAGGTGGCGCTTGCCGGCACGCCGGAGCGCGTCAAAGCGCTGTTCGACGCGCACCCGACCGGCCACTGCATCATCGTTGGCGGGGCTTTGTGCGAGTCGTTCGTCGAAAACGTGCGTCAGGCCGCGCGTAGCAAGGGCATGCGCTTCGTCGTTGGCAACAGCTCGAAGGTCTTCTTGTCGAAGCGAGGTCTCGCCTGGTACCGGGCGCAGGGCATTGGTATCGAGGTGCTCAAGGCGGCTCGGTTGAGCGCCATCACGGTCAATCCGGTCTCTCCGCTGTCTCATCGCTTCGATTCGCGACACTTCCGCGAGAGTGTGGCTGCGGCCATTCCCGACGTTCGAGTCTTCGACGTGGTGGAGGCGTGTTGACGATGGCTGCTGAGATCCCGGGCTCCAGCCCGTCGCAGCATCTGGACGGCCGTGGCAGCGAGCTGACGGGTGGCGGGGCAGTTGTCGAAATGCTCCGGCGGCACGGGGTCGACACGGTGTTCACGGTGCCGGGGGAACAAATCGACCCCTTGTTTGGAGCGTTCGCTGCAGAGCCCACTGGGCTCCGGGTGGTGAGTACGCGAACCGAGCAAGGCGCTGCCCTGATGGCGTACGGCTACTCGCGCGCGAGCGGTCGTGTCGGAACACTCGCCGTGATTTCGGGACCGGGTGTGTTGAATGCCGGATCCGGGCTCGCTACTGGTTATGCAGGGAACGCTCGCATGCTCTGCCTAGCAGGGCAAATCCCGCGAGCACTGATCGACAAAGGTATCGGCGCCCTGCACGCGACCAATGATCAAGCTGGGCTGCTCCGCTCACTCACCAAGTGGAGTGCTCGTGTGGATGCTGCGGAGCAGGTTCCGCAGACCATGTGCCAAGCCTTTCGGCAACTGTCGAGCGGACGTCCACGCCCCGTCGCTGTGGAGCTTCCGGCTGATGTGTTGTCACAAAGCGGTAACGTACGGTGCATTGAACCGGAGCTCCAACTAGAGGAGGCGGAGCCGGAGCCCGAGCTCGTGAGTCGGGCGGCGGAGCTTCTGGCTCGAGCGAGTCGTCCGTTGCTCTATGTGGGCGGCGGCGCTGTGGGAGCGGCAGAAGAGGTTCTGGCGATCGCGCAGCTCTTGGGGGCCGCCGTAGTTTCGAACAACAGCGGGGCCGGGATCGTCAGTTCGGAGCACCCTCTGTCGCTGAGCGCGCCTGGCGGCCATCGCTTGTGGGCTCGCACCGACGTCGTTCTGGCCGTTGGCACGCGACTCTATCAACCGCAGACTCAATGGGGCTTGGACAACAGCCTTTCGATGATCCGCGTGGACATCGACGCAGACGAAGTCGAACGTATCGCCAAGCCCCAGGTTGGAATCGTCGGAGACGCGAAGAAGACACTCGCCGCGATGTACGATGAGCTTCGGCGCAGGGTCGATCGAGGCAGAGGCCACGACCAAACCATCGCCGCCGTCAAGGCAGAGCTGACTCGGGAGTTCGCAGCCGTCAAACCGCAGCACGAGTTCTTGATGGCTATCCGCGCCGAGTTGCCGAAAGACGGTATCTTCGTCGATGAATTGACGCAGGTCGGCTACGTGGCGCGGTTCGCCTTTCCGGTCTACCGCCCCGGAACATACATTCCGGCCACCTACCAGGGCACGCTCGGTTTTGGCTTCGCTACCGCACTGGGGGCCAAAGTCGCTTATCCCGAACGCTGCGTGGTGTCGGTTAACGGCGACGGTGGGTTCCTCTACAACGCACAAGAGCTCGCGACTGCGGTGCAAGAGGGTATCGGCGTCGTCGCCATAGTCTTCAACGACAATGCGTATGGCAACATCAAGCGCTCCCAATTGGCAGCGTCTGGGCGGTCCATTGGCTGCGACTTGCACAATCCCGACTTCGTCCGATTGGCGGAAGCGTACGGCGCCGGCGCTGAGCGAGTGCGCACGCCAAGTGAACTGCGTGCCGCACTCCGCGGCGCGTTCGCGCGGTCAGGCCCGAGCGTGATTGAAGTACCAGTCGGGCCTATGGCCAGCCCTTGGCAATACATTCGCATGGGCCGGGTGCGAGGCTAACCATGCGGGACAAGCGCTTCGAGAGGATCGAGGACGCCCTGCGGGATGTTGCCAATGGTGCGACGATCCTCGTCAGTGGATTCGGCGACGCCGGCGTTCCGTCGGCGTTGTTGGCCGCTCTACTTGCGCAGGGCGCTAAGGACTTGACGCTGGTCTCGAACGCTGCCGGCACGGGTCACCTGGGCCTAGCCGCTCTGCTCGAGGCCCGACGGGTGCGACGGTTAGTTTGTGCCTATCCGCGCCGTCGAGGCTCGGTCGTCTTCGAGAAGCTCTACGCAGCCGGTGAGATCGAGGTGGAGTTAGTACCCATGGGAACGCTGTGCGAGCGCATCCGCGCTGGCGCCGCGGGCATCGCGGGCTTCTATACTCCGACTTCGGCCGGCACGCGCTTGGCTGAAGGAAAAGAGACGCGCGAGTTCGATGGCAGGTTGCATGTGTTGGAGCGGCCCATCAAGGGAGACTTCGCGTTCATCCGTGCCAAGCGTGGCGACCAATTGGGCAACTTGGTATACAACGCGACGGCCAGAAACTACGGACCGGTCATGGCGGGGGCCGCGCGACTCACCATCGCTGAAGTGGAAGCGTTCGAGCAGGTGGGTGGCCTCCATCCGGAGAACGTGGTGACTCCCGGGGTCTTCGTACAACGGGTGGTGCTGGCATGATGTCGTTTCTGTCGCGTGAGCAGGTAGCATGGCGTGCCGCGCAAGATCTCGGCGACCAGACCTACGTCAACTTGGGCGTTGGCCTGCCGAGCTTAGTTTCAACCTACCTCCCGCCCGGACGTGATGTCGTATTTCAATCCGAGAACGGTGCTTTGGGGGTCCGCGCGCTGGCGACGCCAGGCGAGGGGCATCCGGACTTAATCGACGCGGGCGCCGAGCGCATCGCCATCTGTGATGGTGGCAGCTTCTTCGATTGCGCCACATCGTTCGTGATGCTGCGTGGGGGGCACATCGACCTCGCCATCCTCGGCGCGTTCCAGGTCTCTCGAAGCGGCGACCTGGCCAGTTGGAGCATCGGCTCCAAAGATGCGCCTCCCGCTGTTGGCGGGTCCATGGACATCGCGGTCGGGGCCAAGGAAGTTTGGGTGATGATGGAGCACTGCACGAAGCGAGGGGAGCATCGACTGGTGGAACAGTGCTCTTACCCGGTGACTGCTCGGGGAGTAGTCCGCAGGATTTACACCGATCTCTCCGTCATCCACGTGGTGGAGGGTAGCTTTGTTGTGCGCGAGAGCTTGCCCGGCATGAGCTTCGATGCCCTTCGTGACAAGACGGGCGCTGCCTTGGTCATCGACCGAGACTGGAAACCGCTCGCTGTGGAGACTACCCCGAAAGGTAGCTACTAATGGTCGCAATTCGCAGCATTATCGCGCGCATGGAGAACCAACGTATCGCCGAGGTGGCGCGCGTCGGCAGGGAACGTCCCGACGTCATTGCGCTGTGGTTCGGAGAATCAGACGTTGCCACTCCGGACTTCATCCGCCAGGCCGCAACGGCAGCGATCGACGAAGGGCGGACCTTCTACGTGCACAGGCGCGGGGTCTTGGCTCTGCGTCAGGAGTTGCAGAGCTATCTGGCGCGCCTGCACGGCGTGACGCTCGACTTGGAACGCATCACCGTCGCCGCGTCCGGCATGACGGCTATCATGATCGCGCTCCAGTGCCTGGTCGACAACGGGGACAACGTCGTCGTCGTCTCACCCGTCTGGCCAAACATCGTTTACGGCATCGAGGCGATGGGCGGGACGTGTCGCCACGTGCGACTCGATGTCGTCGATGGTAAATGGGTGCTCGACATGAACAAGCTTGTTGCTGCGTGCGACTCCCGCACGCGCGCGGTCTTCGTGGCTTCGCCGGGGAATCCCAGCGGCTGGGTCATGGAGCGATCGCAGCAACAAGAGCTCCTCGCGTTCTGCCGCGCGCGCGACATCTGGATAATCTCAGACGAGGTCTATTCTCGGCTCGTATTCGATCGAGAGGGCACCAGTCCTTCGTTCTTGGAGATTTGCACGCCCGACGATCCGCTTTTCGTGGTCCAGAGCTTCTCCAAGAACTGGGCTATGACGGGCTGGCGCCTCGGATGGTTGGTCCACCCCGCCTGGTTGGGGGACAGAGCGGGCGACCTGTCCGCGATCAACAACACCGGGGCAACGTCGTTCGTTCAGTATGCTGGCATTGCGGCGCTGTCGCAGGGGGAGGCATTTGTTCGCAGCATGACCGAGCGATGTCGGCGTGGGCGCGATCTTGCACACGCGCGGCTAGCGGCGATGCCGCGTGTAAGCAGTCTACTGCCTCAGGCCGCGTTCTATGCTTTCTTCCAAGTCGAAGGGATAAAAGACGACCTGGCCTTGGCGAAGGAGCTCGTGCGCACCGCGGGAGTCGGGCTCGCGCCAGGGTCGGCGTTTGGGCCAGGCAACGAGGGTTACCTGCGCTTGTGTTTCGCAGTGAACAGGGAGCGCCTGTCAGTGGCGCTCGATCGTCTCGAAGGCGCGCTCGCCGGAACGCGTTCGTCGATATCTTCAACTCAGGGTTAGGATAGATAGTTATGTCGCACGTAGTGACTGAGTCTTGCATCAACTGCAAATACACCGAGTGTGTCGATGTCTGCCCCGCTGACTGCTTCTACGAAGGAGTCAACATGTTGGTCATCGATCCGCGTGCGTGCGTCGATTGCGGCTTGTGCGTGGCGGCGTGTCCAGTGGAGGCGATCGTTCCAGAGAATTGCCTGTCCGAGCAACAACGTGAATTTCTGCAGCTCAATACAACAATGTCCGACGGGCGATGGCCGAATATCGTCAAGAGCAAGTCACCCATGCCGGATGCCGACGCCTGGGCCAAGATCCGAGACAAGCGACAAGCGCTCGCACCGTCATCCCCGGAGCAAGGACACAGCGGGCCTGAGGTTCAGGCACTCGGGCGGGAGGGGACATGACGAAGTCTCAGACGCGTGGGCGATTGACGCACGAAGAAGTCGACGACTTGGATGTCATCATCGTCGGGTCGGGCATCGGCGGGCTGACGGCCGGTGCGCTGTTGACGAAACTTGGTAGGCGGGTGCTCGTCGTCGAGAAGCACTACAATTTCGGCGGATGCGCGACAGTATTTCACCGCGTGGGAAACGCGTACGAGTTCGATGTGGGAGTACATCACATCGGTGACTGCGGGCCGAACGGTGTGGTGCCGCGCATTCTGCGCTGGCTCGGTATCGACGATCTCACTTGGACAGAGCAGGAGCCGAGTGGGCACGACCGTTTCGTCTTCCCCGACTTGACGGTCAAGTTCCCGAAAGGGATGGGTGAGTTCCGCCGAAATCTCATCGAAGCGTTCCCGGCAGAGCGAGCCGGTATCGATCGCTTCCTGAACTTCGTCGCCGGAGTCGGGGACGTAATCTCCGTCCGTGATTCGCCCTGGCGACTTCTGATGGTGCTACCTCAGTTACTGACCCTGTTGCGCAAGCAGAACGCTACACTGGGCGAGTTCCTTAGCGAGTGCACGCAGGACATTCGACTCCAGGCGGTACTGGCGGCACAGCTCGGCATCTACCACCTACCACCGAGCCGCTCGTCGCTCGTATGCCACGCTGCGGTAGTCGGCCACTGGCTGCATGGGTCTTACACTCCACAAGGCGGTGGGCAAATCCTCTCCGACAGACTCCTCGATGTCATCGAGGAGGGCGGTGGACGCATTCTCTTGCGCACGTCCGTGAACAAGATCTTGCTGGAGAAGGGACGTGCCGTCGGCGTCGAGTTGAGCAACAAACGCCAGGGTAAGTTCAAGCGTTTCGCTCGCAACGTGGTATCCAACGCGGACTACAAGCGGACGCTGCTGTCACTGGTCGGTCGCGAACACCTACCAGCAGGGGAGGCCGAGCGCGTCGAGAAGCTCGAGATGTCGACGGGTATGTTCGTCGTTTACCTGGGCATCAAGCGAGACTTGAGCAAAGAGGGAATGGCGAACTGCAACATTCGCCTCTTCCCAGACTACGATTTGGAGTCGAACTATAAGGTCATCGCGCAAGGCGGTTTTCCCGAGCGGCCTCACCTGTACTTCAGCAACGCTACCTTGCGTAGCCCGCACGATCCCAAGGTCGCTCCACCTGGGATAACGAACTTGCAACTGATGACAGCGGCCCCTTCGAGCCTGGAATCGTGGGGCATCACGCGTGCAGAGCTCGACTCGGGAGGCTATCGCGAAAACCCGACCTACTTGGAGACCAAGGGCATGTTCGCAGCGCGTGTGATCGCCGAAGCGGAGCGCCTCTTCCCGAACTTGGCTCGAGACATCGTCTATCAAGAGACGTCTACGCCTATTAGCACAGAGCGATTCATCGCAGCGGAGAACGGCACTTCCTATGGCCTCGCAGCGACCCCGTCGCAGTTTCTCATGAGGCGGCCCGGTGCGCGCACGTCGATCAATAACCTTTTCACGTGTGGCGCAAGCGGGCGCACTGGACTTGGTGTGTTCGGATCCATGAACTCGGCCCTCGACGCCGTCGGAGCGCTGCTCAATCAACCGTTTTTCGTCAGCCGCGTGCTGTCCAACCGCGTGGCCTTCGATACGTGGGATAGCCAACCCAACCCTCCGCACCTGCTTCCCAACGGGCAAGTGGGGACAACCTGACACTTCTCGTTCGATTGGAGCATAGAGGAAAGCCATGAGCGAAACACGCATCGCACAGTTGATTGAGGAGCTCGGTTCCGGGCACCCGATCACCATAACGAACGACGGGTTCTTGATGGTGATCGTCCCGAAAGACGAGAATGGGTCAGCCGTCGACAGTACGCTGTTTCAGCGCTCTGCCCACCTGCTAGTGGAGCTGACTGAGCTAGCCGGCGGCATCGCGTTGCGAGGCTTTCGTGTCGACGCGGTCGAGGACTACGAGAAGTTGATGGTCGGGGCCTTTGGGTTGAAGTCCGTTTACGCAGAAGATACCTCGAAGTCGCGAGTACTGGCGCAGGCGGATCGCGAGTACCGGGCGAACGGCTCTGTTCTCAACTTGCCATCAGCTCAACCGGAGCTGCAAGGTCCTCACATCGAGTTGGGGTGGCGCACACGGAGAGCTCGGTACTTGTCCATCTGGGCAGAGACTCCGCCACAGGTTGCGGGCGAAACGGCGCTGTTTGACATGAACGCCGTGTATCTGAGTCTCGATGAGGACATCCGACGGATGTTCGATCGATACCCTAGCATGTATCCCGCATACGGGGAGCGCATCTGGCTCGACTCCGTTCTCGTGCATCCCCGCACGCAGAAGCGCTGCTTGCACCTCTGGTACTACGAGAGTCCACTCGCTGATCTGGCGGTCGAGTCGTACAAAAAGACCGAACACTACAAGCAGAGTACCGTTCAAGACGTGAAGCCCATGGTGGCGCTCAATTCGCCTTTGAAGCACCAGTTTCTGGTGGACGACAAGCTAGTCTCGCTCACCGATGAACAGAAACGGCGGATGCTCGATTGTGCGTACTCACATGCTCAGTACTGGAGCTGGAAGAAAGGTGACGTGCTGCTCATCGACAACATCTCGTTGGCGCATGGGCGGATGCCATCCGTACCCCCACGACGACTCGTCGGCGGCTACTGGAACGAGACGGACACGCGAGCCTACGGGTTAGAGCCGGGCGCCTCGGACGATTGTGTCAGCGTGCGGGAGCTGAAGCCGTCAGTGGGCATGGCGACGAAGATCCTCGGAAAATTCGTTACCGGGCGGCTTCGGGTCTGACCCGGCTACCCAGCCATAATCGAACACGGAATAGAGATGACAATCGTAGACATTCTGATCGGCGGTGCCAAACGGGAAGCCCAGCTCGCCGAAGCCAATTCGCGGATTGCGTTTGCGTACACGAAGAACGACCTAGACCGCACGCAGACGTTGCGCGACGAGAACGTGATTCCGATCCTGGACTTCAGTCAGCGGCGGCTGGAGGTCGAAATCGACGAGCTCGCCTTGGGTCGACTGTCGAACTCAGCCAAAGCGCGCGTCTTGGCGGAGGAATTCGACGAGCAAATCCGGACCAGAGCCGTGTTTGAGGTGCCGCAATGGGTGACCAGTCGGCGCCTCAGGTCGCTCGATCCGGGGCACCCCAGCGACACCCGAGTGCTGTTGGTGCAAGTGAGCGTGCCTAACGACGCGAGCTTGCGACTGGGACAGCGGGTTGAGGTCGGGCTGATATTGCCCGAGTCGAGCACGAGTTTAGCAACGGCGGTGAAGGCCAACTCGTCATGAAATTGTACAAACGACTCTTCATCGATGGGGAGTGGGCCGAAGCGAGCGGCAGCGGCCGTTTCGACGTGATTCATTCCGTCACGGAGGAGGTCATGGGAAGGGTCCCCGAGGGAACGTCGCACGATGCTGCACGTGCCGTCGAGGCGGCACGCGCTGCGTTCGATAGCTGGGCGGCAACGCCGAGAGACGTCCGTGCGATGTACCTGACGCGAATCCACGAGGGTGTGGTCGCGCGCACCGAGGAGCTCGCGGCTACCGTGACGGGTGAAGTCGGAGTGCCACTCCAAACGTCGGTCGTCGTCCAAGTCGGCCACCCCGCCAATACCGCGAAAGCGTATGCAGAGCTGCTTGACGAATACTCGTTCGAGCAACGAATCGGACATTCCTTGGTGGTGCGTGAACCCGTGGGCGTGGTCGCTTGTATTACGCCGTGGAACTTTCCCCTGCATCAAGCCATGGCAAAGGTCGCGCCGGCACTCGCAGCCGGCTGCACCGTCGTGTTGAAGCCGTCGGAAGTCGCCCCTTTGACGGCCTTCGCCCTGGCTGAAATCATTGACGCTGCCGGCCTACCCAGGGGCGTGTTCAACCTGGTCAGCGGCACGGGCGCAACGGTGGGCGAGGCCCTCGCGGGTCACGACCAAGTCGACATGGTGTCTTTCACTGGCTCGACGCGGGCGGGGCGTCGCGTCAGCGAAGTCGCTGCGCGAACAATCAAGCGGGTTGCCGTCGAGCTTGGCGGCAAGTCCGCCTGTATCATCTTAGACGACGCGCCTCTTGAGCAAGCGGTCACGGCCGGGCTCGCCAATTGCTTTCGCAACTGCGGTCAAACGTGCTCCGCGTGGAGTCGTATGTTGGTTCCTCGCGCCAAGTACGCTGCGGCCGTCGAGATCGCCAAACGCGCTGCGGAGGCCCTCGATGTGGGGGATCCAAGAGTCGACGGCACCGACTTGGGCCCACTGGCGTCCGCGCTGCAGCGCGACCGGGTGCGCTCCTACATCAGCACAGGCATCGAAGAAGGGGCGACCTTGGTTACGGGCGGACCGAAACCTCCTCCCGGCCTAATCAAGGGCTACTACGTGAGCCCCACCGTCTTTGCGAACGTTCACAACACGATGACAATCGCGCGCGAGGAGGTCTTCGGTCCCGTGCTGTGCCTGATCGCACATGACTCGGATGACGATGCAGTGCGACTCGCCAACGACAGCATTTATGGCCTGTCCGCCGGCGTATGGTCTGCCGACTCCAAACGCGCGGACGCGGTGGCCCGCCGGCTACGCACTGGCCAGGTAGACATCAACGG
>JBDKJZ010000046.1:0-17893 GCA_039796375.1 Pseudomonadota bacterium | reverse complement strand
CATAGTCGCGCGCAAGATGGTCAGCAGCAATGAGCCCTGGTGCCAGGGCAATTTCCCTGGGCGCCCGGTGATGCCGGGGGTGCTTATCCTCGAGGCGATGAGCCAGGCGGGAAGTCTCCTCGTCTATGCCAGTGAACCGTTTGATCCGAAGACGAACCGGATGTTCTACCTGGGAATGGACAAGTGCAAGTTCCGGCACCCAGTGACTCCGGGTGACCAGCTGGATCTGCGCGTGGAGGTCGCTGACCAGCGCAGCAACGTGTGGCGCTTTCGCGCTGAGGCCACCGTGAACGGCACGCTGTGCGCGCGCGCCGATTTGATGGCCTCCGTGGTCGACCGAGACTGACGGATGGTCCCCTCGGCTTAGCGTTCACTAGCTGACTCGAGCGCGCTCAGTCGCCCAGCAGGTCGTCAAATGCGCGGTCGAGATCTTCATCCACCTGTGCCTTGATGGCGATCGACGGCCGCGCGCTCTCCCGAGCACGTTCGAGTCGCTGCTTGGCGTCGCGGTACTGCGGATTGCGGCGCAGCGCTTGCTGAAAGTAGTAAGCGGCTTGGTCGCCGTTGCCGCTCTGCTCAGCGACGTGCCCGAGATCGTAATAGAGGCTCGTCTCCTGCTCGGCGGTTCGCTGGACCGCGTTGAGGGCCCTAGACAGAGCCTTGCTTGCCTGAGCCCACAGCTCGTTTTCGACGTAGATCGAGCCAATCACGGCGTAGCAGGCGCATTCGTGTAGATCGTCTTTCGAAGCGAGCTCGAGCTCCAAAATCGCGTCGTCTAGCAGGTTCATCTGCTTGTAAGCGACGCCGAGCTCGAAGTGAGTGCTGCTGTCATTCTCGGCGACTCGCCGCTTCACACCCGCCTTGAACTTTTCAAAGACGCTCTCGACGTCCACAGGAGCGCCTCCTGCGGGGGGCGACTGAGATTCGCGGACGGCTCGCTCAAGCTCGCCAAGGGACTGCTGCAGGTCGAACGCTTCTGCCCCTTCTGCTAGGGGTGCGCCTTCCACGGCGGGGAGGGGATGGCCAAACTGGAAGGTCGAGCTCGATAGCTCCGAAGCGGCAAGATCGCCCTGGGCCATCAACAGCAGCGGATGCCCGGGGTTGCGCTCGAGCTGTTCCTCAAGCACTGAGCGCGCGTCGTCGTAGAGGCCGCTGTTGATGAAGAACTCGACTTCTTCCAAGCCGTCCTCGAGCGACTGAGTTGTCCGCGAACCGGCTTCAACCTCGAAGCCGGGCACAGCGTTGCTCGCCGAACGCTGAGAGAGCGGCGCGGCTCCGATGGCCTCAGCTTCGTCGGTTGGCGGTGGCGCGTGGGCGGGCCGAGAAGCTGCGGGCGATGGCGGAGGCTGAGGTGGGCTCGAAGAGGGGCGGGGAGGCCAAGAACTAGCACGTCCCAGGTCGGTGAGATCGAACTCCCCGAACTCTTCAGAAGCGGCCTCGGCAGCCGAACTCATGTCTAGCGTGTCGACTGGAGTGGGGCGTCCCGATAGCCTGAGGCTGTCATCCAGACCTTCAGCGGTGGCGGCTTCAGGGCCCCCTGCGTCCAGCTGATGCCGCATCTGCGTCGCCGCCGCGTGCCCGGGCTGGGCTTCCAAGATATTCTCGAGCACGGTTCGCGCGTGATCTGGGCGGCCGTACTCCATGTAGATCGCCGCCATGGTCAGCATCTCGTCGACCGCGCCGTCGAAATTGCCGTACTCCGCGTAGAGGTCGCGGAGCATTTCACGCAGCTCAATTGACCTTGGGTCGAACTCCAGCGCGACTTGAATCGTCTCGACTGCTTTATCACCGAGGCTCAGGTCGCGGAATGTCTCCGCATCGACCAGCGCTTTGCGAGTGTGGGCGCGCACCTCGGCGAGCTCCTCGTCGTCGACAGCGGCGCGGGGTGGCTGGGGAACGGACGAAGACTCGACGCCAAGCTCGTCCATGGCCAATTCCTCGGTCAGGTCGACTTCCATCGACAACGACGAGGGGGTGCGAGTCTCGAAAGAGGCAGGCTGGGACCGGGGGGGCCCTGACCCGCCGGTGCCGTTGTCTCGTGAGGGGCCGTCCAGCTTCGTAGCAGCCAAGTGCCGCAGAGCTAGGACCTGTTCATCTTCGGGAGCTAGCTCAATCAGCTCAGCGAGCGTGGTCGCGAAGAGCTCGGGTTGCTCCTGCTCGTAGGCCTGCTGAGCGATCTCCTTCTTCACCTCAAGCGCCTTGGGCTCCTGGCCGATCAGGTGAAATGCTTGGGCTAGCAGCTCGAGCGTCTCAAGATCGTGAGGATCGGCTTGGAAGCAGGCCTGTAGCCTGGAGAGTGCCACCATGCCCTCGGCCTCGGTCCCCTTCTGAAGATAGAGGCGCGCAGCGAGCTTGGCGTAGGTGGGGACCTGCTTGAAATGGAGCATCCGCTCGAGCACGCGCAGCGCATCGTCTTTTCGACCCGCTTGGACAAGCAGCTGGGCCGCCGTCCAGAAAGACGTCATCGCGAGCGCGATTTCGTTGGTCCGGCACAGGCCCTCGGCGAGCCGAAGATGGGCGATCGGGGCCCCGCCCCCAACTTGCGTCATCTGCCGATACACGCCGATCGCGTCGTCCTCCCGTCCGGCTGCGCGGAGGCGATTCGCTTCCTCATCCAGCGCATTCAGCGCGTCGTTGAGCAAGCCCAGCTCGGCATAGCTGGCGACCAAGCGCTTCACGACGTGCGTGTACCGGTCGGCTTCCAGAGGAGCGTGCCGATGGATCAGCTCCCGGACTTGCTTGTAGACGGCGATCGCCTTCAGCGAGAATCCCTGCTCGGAGTAGTAGGTCGCTACCCGATCGTAAGTCTTGATCGCCAGGACGAAGTTCGCGCTTTTTGCCTGCACGTCTCCGATCTTGAGCAGTGTCCGAGTATCGTTCGGGTCCGCCTTGATGACCTTTTCGTACTCAACCAAAGCCTTGTCGTACCGCTTCCGGTCGACGAATTCCTGGGCTGCCTGGAGAGTCTTGTCGCGATCTAGGGCCAAAGCGTTTCACTCAACACGCGTCGCAGTTGCGCCGTCCAGTGATTCCTAACGAGTCCACTCGGCGACGGGCTTATTTACGGGGCCTTGAGCCTATTGGTCAAGCCAAGTGATCGGCATTCCCTGATTCGAGCTCTTACTCATCAGATCCGCCCGTTTTCGCGCTGTTTGCACCCGGCCCGCGCCGCACTCGGCGGAAAGCCGTTGCTAAATCCGGGGGCCTTGCACAATGTGACCTGAATGACGACCTTCGTGGCTCCCTTTGCTCCGGGCGGCACCTACGCAATCGACGAAGCTATTGCGCGTCGCCTGCTGACGGACGCTCTTGGTCAGGGCGGGGACTACGCCGACCTGTTCTTCGAGTACCGACGCAGCGCCGGCTTGAGCTTCGAAGAGGGCATCACCCGCAGCGCTTCGCGAAGCGTGAGTCTGGGCATGGGGGTGCGCGTCCAGCGGGGCGACGCGACCGGCTATGCGCACACTGAGGACCTCAGCTTCGAGGCGATGCGCCGAGCAGCGCAAACGGCCGCTCGGATCGCGAACGCTGGCAAACAGCTCGATCCAGTACCGCTCGTGATGCAGGTGACCCCTCAGCGATATGAGCTGGGTGAGCTCACGCTCGACGCCCCCGGCGCGGCTAAGCGCCAGCTGCTTGAGCGAGCGAGCGCCGCGGTGCTCGCCTTCGATTCACGTCTGATCAAGGCCGAGGTCTCCTTTAATGAGGAGCTGCGCGAGATCTTGATCGCGACCAGCACGGGCCGCTTCGTGCGCGACTCGCAGCCGCTGATGCGTTTCGGCGTGCGGGCCATCGCCGAGGCGGGCGGACGGCGTGAAGCGGGGCGAAGCGGGGGCGGCGGGCGGATGAGTCTAGCGTACTTCAGCGACCGGAGCCCTGAGCAGCACGCCGAGATTGCCGCGCGACAGGCGCTGACCTTGCTCGACGCGCGCGAGGCGCCTGCTGGACAAATGGAGGTGGTGTTAGCGCCAGGCGACAGCGGGATACTGCTCCACGAAGCCGTGGGTCACGGTCTGGAAGCAGACTTCAATCGCAAAGGCACCAGCAACTACACCGGGCAAGTCGGAAAAGAGGTGGCGAGCGCGCTGTGCACCATCGTCGATGACCCAAGTATCGTACAGAGCCGCGGCGCTATCAACGTGGACGATGAAGGCCACGAGCCCCAGAAGAGCACCCTAATCGAGAACGGAATGCTCTGCGGCTACCTCCACGATCGCCTGAGCGCCCGACACTTCAACCTGCCGGTCACCGGCAACGGTCGACGTGAGGATTTCTCGAGTGCGCCGATGCCGCGCATGACGAACACGATCCTAACCGCGGGGCCGCACGATCCCGAAGAGATCATCCGCAGCGTAAAGCGGGGCGTATTTGCTAAGACCTTCGGCGGCGGGCAGGTGGATATCTCGAACGGGGACTTCGTTTTCTCCCTCACCGAAAGCTACCTGATCGAGGACGGGAAAATAACCGCACCCCTCAAGGGCGTGAACCTTATTGGAAATGGGCCAGAAACACTGCGCCAGGTATCCATGCTGGGTCACGATGTAGAACTCAGCGACGGCATCTGGACTTGCGGCAAAGATGGCCAAAGTGTTCCGGTTGGCGTAGGCTGCCCCACAATTAAAATTGCTCGGATCACCGTAGGTGGCACAGACCTTAACTGATAAACCCGTTCGGATTCGTTCGTTCGTAGCCGTCGTCGGCCACGGCCCGCTGCTGGAGCGTGAGGACGGTGCTGCCGTCACTTTGCGCCAGCTTGGCGCCCAGGTGCGGACGCTCGATTTGTGGGACGATCCGGCAAACTTGTTCGTCGAGGACGACCCCGAGGGGGAAGCGCGACCTCGAGCGTTGCTCTTTGAGGCGCTGGACCGCCCCGACTTGGCGATCGCGGCGCTGCGCGCCGTCCGGAAAGAGCAGCTCTTCGACAACGTGGGCGCGATCATTTCGGTGACCGTCGGACAGATCGCGCGGGTCGATCCTTCCAGCGGATTCGACGACTTCGTGCTGCACCCCTACGTCCCCGAAGAGGTGTACTCGCGGATCCGCGCTGTCGAATGGCGGCGCAGTGAGTTCGCGACCGATGAGCGCCACAAGGTGGGGCCCATCCTGGTCGACAAGGCGTCTCACGAGGTCACCATCATGGGCCGCGCGGTGACGCTGACCGCGAAAGAGTTCGCGTTACTCGCCTATCTGTGTGAGCGGCGCGGCAAGGTGTTGTCTCGCGATCACCTGCTGGCCCGCGTGTGGGGCAATCGCTACGATGGCGGTCCGCGCACGGTCGACATCCATGTTCGACGCCTCCGCGCCAAGCTCGGCGATGCGCTCCCCTTGGAGACACTGCGCGGCTCCGGCTACAAGTTGCGGGTCCCCGACTCTGAAATGGAGAGCGACGAAGGCATCGACGGCGAATGATCGTCGTCGCCACCGGGTGTCCGGCGAGCGTCGGCCCCGAGCTGTCGCTCAAAGCCGCGACAGAAGTCCTACACGTCCCCATCGTTTTGGTGGGTGACGAGGCGACCCTCAGGGCCGCCGCTGAGCTCGTGTCCGTGAGGGATGACCGGCTGCTCACGCTCGGGCGCTCGGCACCGAAAGCGCCCGGCATCTACTTGCTCAAAGCGGGCCCCGCCTTGGGCATGGCTGACAGAAATCCGGGCAAACCCACAAAAACAAGCGGTCTCGCTCAGCTTCGGTACGTTGAAGAAGCGTTTGCGTTTGCGAAAAAGCACCGAGCGCCGCTGGTCACCGCAGCCGTCAGCAAAGCCGCGATAGCCCACTCGGGTGATCGCGCGGCAAAGAAATTCCGCGGTCACACTGAGTGGCTGCAAGCTTTGGATGGGGCAGCCCCTGTCACGATGTGTTTTTGGTCTACACGCCTGACGACCAGTCTTGTGACGACGCATCTCCCCGTGAAAAGTGTCCCCCGAGCGCTCAGCGCGGAGGGGGTGCTCCGCGCGACGCTGCACCTGGCTGAGCTGCTTTTCGCCACCGGCAAATCTAAGCCCCGCCTGGCAGTGTGTTCACTCAACCCGCACGCGGGTGAGAGCGAGCTGCTCGGCACAGAGGAGCGCCATGCGATCTTACCTGGCATCGCGGAGGCGAGCCGCCGTCTGCGTGGAAAAGCCGAAGTCGTTGGCCCGGTGGGCGCTGAGACCGCCTATCGCTTAGCGGCGGCGGGCCAATACGACGGTGTGGTCGCGATGTATCACGACCAAGCCACCATCCCGATGAAGCTGCTCGCTTTCGGCGACGCGGTGAACGTCACGCTGGGGCTCAGCATCATTCGCACCAGCGTCGATCACGGCACCGCTTACGACATCGCGTGGAAAAATATCGCCGATGTTGAAGGCATGCGAGCCGCCGTCCAGCTCGCAGTGCGCCTCAGCGAGAAGCCCCGCCGTCGGGGGTAGGGGACGGCTTTGGCCGCTCCTTCGAGCCCCTCGTTCGACCGCGATTTCAGCCCCACCCTATCGACGCGCTCCTCGCGCCCTAGGGCGAGGCCTGAGGACGTGCGTGGCCGACCGCGATCGAAGCGTCACCCACAACTCTGTTCTAGTCGCGCCTCACTAGGGCAGGGCGCAGGCGTTCGTGCACGCGTCATCCGTGACTGAGTTGCCGTCGTCGCATTCTTCGTCGTCGCTTGAATCGTCGGCCTTAGCGCCAAGCGCCTGAGTGATGCCGTCCCCGCAGCTGGGCAGGGTGCAGAAGTTGGTACAGTAGTCGTCCATGACTGAGTTGCCGTCGTCACACTCTTTCCCAGGCGTCAGGATGCCGCTGCCGCATTCGTAGGGCATACAGATGTTAGGGCAGGCATCAGTATCAATGGAGTTGCCGTCGTCACACTCCTCCCCGGGCCCCAGGATGCCGTCCCCACAACGGTGCCGGGTGCAGATGCTCGTGCACGAGTCGCCCATGACCGAATTGCCGTCGTCGCACTCTTCGCCCTCATCCAGTCTGCGGTCGCCGCAGAAACCGTGATTGCCGTCGTCGGGCGCACCACCGTCGGGCGCGTCCATAACTGGCTGGTCGTCGCTAGCATCGGCATTACTCCCCGAGTCAGGTTCCGAATCAATGCTAGCGCTGTCGTCAGCTGCCTGGTCGTCGCCAGCATCGGCGCTAGGACCTGAGTCAGGTTCCGAATCAATGCTAGCGCTGCCGTTGGTAGCGCGATCGCGGTCTTCCGAAGCGGACGGTCGCGATGGTTTTTCAACGCGCTGTTGCGCTTCATCGGACGTTGTCTCTTGGTCGCAACCGACCCACACCAAACCACTCGACACCAAAACGCCGAGCGCTTGCCAGCGCCACCGGGGTACCCCATCCCTGATACTCATGGCACGACGTCTAGCAGACTAGGTTCAAAATACAAGCCGCTGCTGTTGGGACGGTTCGCTCGCTAACCGTCGGTCGGCGTTCGGGACGTCGCTGCCGCCCTCGTGCTCGTTAGCTGTTGGCCAAACTGGGCCGACGTCGACGCGCTAGCTGTGCTGCACCAATGATACGCGTGGACGGCGTTCTCGGGCAGTGACGTTAATCGGGTGGGGTAGCTCGCGCAATCGTTCACCAGCTACCCCACCCTCGGGGCATGACCTTTAGGGACGCGGTAGCCCTTCAATAGCCCAGGTACGAAACGCATGAAACGCGCCGCGGGCTGGCCCTGCCGCCCACCGCCCGCTGCAGTGTATTGGGGGTTTCGGAACAAATCCCGGCGTCCTCGGCCTACCGCCCTGGGGCCTAAGCTGGCGGGTTTCATGCGGTTCCAAATCAGCGCGTCCCTCGCCAGCTCAGGGCCCTTTCGTTAATCAGAAGATTGGGCCACAAGGCCCTTCGATGACGAGCGGCCCGTCAACGGATACCAGGAGCCCCTCCGGACAAGCCTCCGCGATGCTGAGAGGGCAGCGTCGGTCTGAGCAGCTGTTGAACGCTCCGGTCGGCACAACGATGCTGAAGCTCGCCGCCCCGATGGTACTGGGCATGGGCGGGCTCTTCATGTTCCAGACTATCGACTCGCTGTTCGTTGGGCAGCTGGGAGTGCTCCCGCTCGCCGCGTTGGGTTTCACCATGCCGGTGACACTCGGAGTGATGAGTGCGTCGATTGGGATAGGCGTGGGCACCACAGCCGTGATCGGTCGGGCTCTAGGGCAGGGGGATCCAGACCAAGTGCGGCGGTTGACCACCGATGCGCTGCTGCTCGGGGTTGCGCTGGTCGCTGCCCTGGCCATGGTCGGCTTGTTGACTATCGACCCCCTGTTCCGGTCGATGGGCGCCACCGAAGAAACCTTGCCGTTGATCCGCGACTACATGGTGCCCTGGTATTGCGGCGTCGGTTGCTTGGTGATCCCGATGGTTGGCAACAGCGCCATCCGAGCCACCGGTGACACCACTTCGCCCATGGTAATCATGCTGATTTCTGGGGTGGTGAACCTGATCTTGGACCCCCTATTGATTTTTGGCTGGGGACCCTTTCCTCGGTTAGAGATCCGCGGGGCAGCGGTCGCAACGGTCTGCTCGTGGGTCGTGACGTTCGGAGCCGCTCTTTGGGTGTTGCACTATCGAGAGCGCATGCTCGACTGGCGCCGAGTTCCCGTGGCGCAGATCCTCAGCTCCTGGAAGCGGATCCTCCGCATAGGACTGCCTGCCGCGAGCAGCAATCTGACACGCCCGCTGTCGACCGGGATCTTGACCGCGCTGGTCGCGCCGTTCGGCGCCGACGCTGTGGCCGCCTATGGTGTCGGGATGCGAATTGAGCTGGTTGCGCTCGTCGGGATCCACGCGATGGCAGTAGCGGTGACGCCGATGACGGCGCAAAATCTCGGAGCGCAGCGGTTCCCCAGAATCGCGGAGGTGCTGCGTTTCGGAGCGCTGGCCGCCGCGGCCTGGGGCTTGTTTGTTGGCGTCTTACTGGCTCTGTTCGCCGCGCCGATCGCGCAGCAGTTCAAAGGCTCTCAGGCGGTGACGGAGGGGACCGTGCTGTTTCTCACGATCGTGCCGCTGAGCTACCCGCTATTGGGCTCTATCTTGATAGCCAACGCCCTGCTCAACGGGCTCGGTGCGTCACTTCGAGCGGTCAGCCTAGTGTTAGTGCGCGCGTTCGTATTCGCGATCCCCATGGCGCTTGTCGGAGCACACTACTTCGGGTTGCCGGGCTTGTTTGGGGGCCTCGGCGCTGCGAATTTGATCGGAGGTGCCACCGCTTGGTTCTACGCGACCCGATTCCTCAAACGCCGGTTCCCTACGCCCGCTGCGGGCCGCTGAACAGCACCCACCCGAAACACCTGAGTGCGCAGCACTGTCCAGAGCGTGAACGACCGGCACAGTGGCGCGCGGGTAGCGTGCCGCCCGCTCACGCGTCGTGCTTAGTGGGCGAGGGCGCTCTGTGTAGTGACGCGGCTAGACACGGCATGACGCTTGCACCTAGGCACCGAAACCAAGGATGTCTAGCTTTCGCTTCCGAGTGTTCACTGCTGCGGTCATCTTGCTCTTCACCGAGCCAAGTTCTGCGGGTCGGCTGGATGCGGCGGGTGACCGGACTCGGGACTCGACGGAGGAAGCCCCGGACGCAGACGAGAGCGATGACGATAGCGACGAGAACTCGGACTGTGGCGAGCTGTGTCAGGGTTTCCTCCGTTGGGTGGTCGCTGCGCCATGGACAGTGCCGTACGAGCTGACCTACGAGCACCCGAGTCCACGCTTTGCCTATGCTAGGTATCCCTATCACGAGGGTTCAGGGTACTTGCGCGCTTGGGTGCCGGCTGACGCTCAGTCGCCTGAGCTTGAACCCGTGGTGCGCAGCTTGAGACATCCCGATTCGATCCCGAGCGGCGCGCGCAGTTGGGCGCTCGCGACGTCCCTGGAGGCGGGGAGCGACTTCTCCGGTTTGCACCGAGGCGGCGCTACCGTGCGCTTGTTCATGCCGGTGCCGCTGGAGCTCGAAGGGCGCTTCTTCTACTTCGCTGAGGCGAACGGTGAACCCGGAAATGATTGGGCGAGTGTCAGCAACCTAAACCTCAGCTGGCGGTTCGCCGCGACGCGCAGCGTGCAGTTCCGGAGCGGTATCGGTTACCAACACTGGTACGAGGACGCGGAGACGGAAAGCTCGAACCCCCTGCGTGCTCAGTTGCGGCATCGTCCCGGTTTTCAGTTTCACTACGGGATGGACGCTTATCCGGGCCGGCCTTTCACGCTGTCCGCTGAAGCGCGCTTGGGCAACCTGGGTCAGGCGCTCGTGTGGGAGCTTCGGGGGACCGTCGGGGTCGCACTTGGGCCGGTTGAAGTCTTCGGGGGCTACCAGGCGCTCGATATCGGGGGTAGCTCACTCGGGAGCCCATTGCTTGGGGTCCGCGGTTACTGGTAGCGGCGCGGGTAGAACAACTCCCGCGGCCCGAATGCACCTTCTCAGATGACATCCAGGCCCTGGGGGGCCGCGGCGGACGCTAAGAAGCGTACTCCGAAGCGCGTGGGGTGAACACTCCGACGCGGCCCCTCAAGCGACTAGAGGTGCGGCGCTGGTGCCGGTGGCCCTACGGGACTAGCGTCATCGCTGGGAGGGAAACAGATGGGCGGCCCCAACTCGGGCCAAAAGCAGTTATCAGGAGGCGCACCACCGTCTCCGAAGTCAGGTATAACGCTGCCAAGACAGTCGCGTGAGTCCCATTCAAACTCCGCGTTGCAGTCACAAATACTGTCGTTTGCGAAGTTGCACGTATCTTCCTCGTTGCAACAGCCCTCCTCCCAGCTTGGTCCGCCCGCGCCTGCGTCACCGCCCTTGTCCTGGCAATCCCACTGCTCCCACGGAGCCGCTCCGCCGCAGTCGCACGACCCATTGAACCCCCAGTTGCAGGTGTCCATCGGGCCGCAGCACTCGGCCTGGTACAGGTGGGCGCATTCCGGTTCTTGTCGATCTGAGCGCCCGTCGCAGTCCTGATCGGCGATGTCACCGCAGACCTCCTCGTCCTGACAGCGGAAGTCTGCAGGAATGACCACCGGGACCTGGACCACGTTGTTCTCGACGTTCACTTCACCGATGGCTCCCAGAGGATTGACGCTGACCTGCAGGATGTACTCGCCAGGTTGAACATCGGTGATGTCCACCCACTGGCAGTCCGTACCCACCCCGTAGATATCCGCCCAGCCCGCGCTGAGGTGATTGCAGCCGCCCTGGCCCGGCTCAGGACGCAGGCCGTCCTGGGGTGCGACGTAGTCCTCGACCGGCGCCATGTCCACCAGGCAGAAGGCCTGCTTGTGGCCTTTGGTGACGACCTTTCCATCAGGAGTGAGCAGCCGGTAGTCAGTGAAGTTCAGGAAGTGGTTGTGACCGTGGCAAGTCGAAAACTCGAAGAGCGGGTTATTGTATTCTGCCCCTGGGCTCAGATCTCCTGGTCCCACATTCTCGATTCGGCTCTCAAAGTTCAACAACCGTCGCTTGCCCGGACCACCCACGCACGCTTCAGCGATCTCGCAGGAGTCTTCGCCGAAAGCTCTACGTGTAATGACGAGCGAGTCCTCTACCGCGCCCTTGTGGGGACGAACGTCCGGGGCAAGGCACACGTCGTTTTCACAGCCCAGACCTTCGGGGCAACATAGGCCCCCACACATATTCCCGTCGCACTCGGGGTACTCCAGGTTGATCTCGATCGTGTTGTTCTTGTAATTCAACTCAGCGAGTCGTCCGCTGGGGTTGACCGTCAGACGCACCTTGTACGCTCCAGGTAGCAGTCCGGTGAGGTCCAGGGTATCGCAGGTCCCTTGCGGCTGCTGACTCTCCCCGCCGGCACTCAGACCTTGCGCCGCGCAGTGAAAATCGACTCCATCTTCATCAGCCACGCACGTGGTTGGCAGGTTACCCCGGGCCACAACCTTGCCTTTGCTGTTGACGACTTCGGCCTGAACGAAGTTCCGAAGGACGGCTTGACTAGAGCACGCCGATCCGTCAAACGCTGGATTGTTCCAGGGGTCTCCGATTGTGACAGCGGCTTTGCCGACGTTCTTGAGCGTAAAGTCGAGCCGCGCCACGGCTCGCTCCCCCGTACCGGTCACACACCCTTCCTGAGGGGCGCAGCTGTCCTCTGCAACGAGCACCGTGCTCAGATGCTCCGGGAGAATGTCTTCGGCGGTGAGCGTCAGATCACCGAAGACGCACTCCTTCTTGGCCGAGCAGGACGCCCCCGCCGCGCAACAGACAGCACCACAGGCCGAGCCTGGGCAGGCTTCTGAGCAGGCCATAAACTCCCCGTCGTTCCCTTGAGTGCAACGCTCGTCCCCTGGGCATCCCCACTTCTCTCCGGGGCAAACGGTGGCACACAGCGGCAGGTTTCCCTGACATGGCTTTCCTGGCTGACAGCACAGCGCTGCTGGTTCGGTGGATCCTTTGCCACCTGTTTCATTCTCCTCAGGCCGGTTGGCTTTCCCGCCGTCGCCGTTTTGAACTGGTGGCCTGGTGGGCAGCTTTTCCCCACCGTCTTCACCGGCGTCCGAGCGAGAGCCACCCGCGGAGGGCCCCCCGTCATTCTTGTTCGTTGAGTCACACCCGATCGCGCACAGGATCCCGAGCAAGGGCACTCCCACTCTGAACAAACTAAACTGAATCCCTAAAGACATACTTAGACTTCCTTGTTGGTAAAGCTTTGGGTGCGTCAGACAGGGCGACTTTCGAACGCTGTCTCAGCAGTCTCTTCGAAGACGCACCTGCTCGATCGGCGCCGCTGTGCCCCGCCACACTATTCCACCGGCTTGCACGCATCCACTAGAAAAGCGGGATACCGCTAAAGACGTGGTGAAAACGAATGCGGCAGATTGACTTTGAATGCCAGGGCCTCGGGAACCGTCAAGAACGGCATTCGACGGGGTTCTCGGTGCATTGACAATCGAGGGGCCTACGGCGGGCGAACGCTTCCAGCTCTGTGCGGGAGAGGCCCTCAGTGATCAACTCTGCGCGGCGTTCTGCCTCGCGCTTGTTTGGGGGGAGATCGGTTTTTCACCGCAGGGCACCGTCTTCTGCACGGCGCCTTCGAACCGCGCTGGAGTGACGGTGAGTAGGGTGGCCTTGGACATTCCGACGCTGGGGATGAAACGGCATTGGAAACAACAACCCGCTCTGAAGTCGCGTTGTGGGCTCGTCGCCACCGCTATCCCGCGCCTGCTTAGGATGGATAGTTAGCTTGCTGCTGTGCCTCCGAGTGAACAGACGGCGAGCCAGCGCTGCGAACCAAAGATGCCGACGCGCCAGCCCGGCGTCACTACGCAGCCCTCCGGTCTGCAGCGCGCCTCAGCAGAAAGCCGCGCCGCCGCAATGGAGGACTTCGGGGGATAGCGCAGGCGGGCGTTGGCGGTGGGTGTTGCTGCTCAACGCGCTAGGCGAGCGTAGCAGATGTACGTATAATGCTCGGCTTCCTCCCACAGCACCGGATGGCGCTCGCGCTCGGCCGCGTCGAGCAGTGGCGCAGCGGGGTCGAGCTCGGCGTGGTCCCACGGCCCGCCCCAGCGCGTTCGCTCGGGTGCGAAGACCGGCGGCAGCTCGTGGTAGATCTCGAGGTTGTCGCGCAGCATTGCTGCGTCGTGGAGGTTGGGCGCTACCTGGTTGCGCTGGAACGCCGGCATGCCCGAGCCCGACCCTGCAACCACTTTGGCCAAGCGCGACGCCAGCTTGGCCCGCCGCGGGCTCTTAGCCCCTGCCGGCTGGAAGCCAGCCCCTGCGAGCGCCTTCTTGAGGCTGTAGCAATCACCGCGCCCTGCCGGGTAGTTATCCTCGAAGATCACATCGCGCAGGCCGAACCATGCGCACTGCTGAAGTCGCGTGTAGGCGTTCTGGTGATCGTCGAAGAACGCCAGCACGGGGCGGCCCCGTAGCCCCGACCAGTCGAGCGCCGAGAAGTCGGTCGTGTGGTAGCTGACCCGCGGCGACACGTACTCGCGCACGGTGAGGTTAGGATCGATCGCCACGATGCGCGCTGCCGGGCACGCCTGTTCAAGCAGCCACGTGCTCTGGCCGCGAAAGACCCCGCTCTCGATAATGAGTTCCGGCGCGAGGTGGCGCGCTATGAACCACGTCGCGAACATGTGGGGCGCCTTCATTCCGCCCTGGTTGTCGCGGATGGGCCGTCGCGCATAAACGTCCTCGAAAGCGGGCAGAGCAGCGACGAGCTCCTCGCGGGTCCAGGGCGGTTGTCCAACATCCACGGGCATTGTGGGCGAGTCGCTACCATGGTTTGCGCGATTGGGTCAACGCCGCTACGGCTCGTGGCCCTCGGCCCTCCGGGCTTGGCCTTAAGCCTTAACGTCCCCCCAACTAACCTAAGTTAGTTCGCCAGTCTTCAAGCACATGCCGCCAGCGTTCTCTCGCCGCCGGAAAGCTGGCGTGGGTCTCGCTCCACGCTCGAGGGTTGTAGCGCCGGGTGGTAAGGGTATCTAGAAAAGCCCGCGCGCGTTCGAGAAGGTACCGTTCGTCCCCAAAAGCTCGCCTCGAGTCTACGCAGTCGACGTCTAGTTGTATGTTCGCGTCGCGCAGCAAGCCGACGTTGGTACACAAGCACGGCAAGTCCATAGCCATCGCCTCGTTGAGGACTATGCTGTTGCCCTCATAGCGGCTCAGGTGAACAAATGCTGCCGCATGTCGCAGTCGTTCTGGTACGTGGTCAGGTGGACAATTCAGCGCTTCGAAACGCCAGGTTGGAAACGCGGTCTGCAGGCAACTGATCAGTTGCTTGCCCTTATGGACAGTCCGAGCATCGTGCAAGATCAGGCGCGACCCCCAGTTGGTCAACTTGCCGTCGAAACGTTCAAGATCGACTGGGTGATAAACGATATGCGGTGTTGGTGAACGATACCAGCTTTGGCTCGACTGCCGGATCCAGTCAGCACAGCCAACCCAGGTTACGCCCGATCGGCGCGCTGCCAGTAGCTGTCCAGCCGCGAGTCGCAAGTCGGTGAAGCTCCGTGTCGACTTCACTTTCTCCGCGGCGACCCCATGTCTGAAGCCGATTAGCCGGACATCACGTGGCCAATCGCGGACGCTTTGGTTGTCACAAATCACCGGCAGGCGTTCGGCACGGGCCAAAGCGCAGAGTGGCCGGTCACTAGTCGAGAAAAGGACCCGCTCAAAAATCTGACGCAGCGTGCGGGCAAACGTTTCTACCCCGCCGACATGGGTTTCCGGGTTGAATCGGCCGTGATGCACGACGGTCAGGGGGATCTTGTCGCTCACCTGAGCACCGGGTAGCGCCTGGGTTCGGTCCCGTCAAGAAACAGCCAGGGTACAAGGGGGTCCAGGGGAGGGGGAGGCGCTTGAACGAAGCACTCGCGCCTGCTAATGGGCCGGTGCAAGATGTTCCAATCCGCTCCGACGTCGTTGTTCCACCTCTGCCTTCGTGGTGGGACGGACGCGCTCGCTGCGCGTATTCGCGAGTGTGGTGACCCTGTCGCCGCGATCAAGCCGGAAATGCAGCGCGACGCAGGCTGACCGCTAGTAGGAAACGGATGGGACTGCTCGCGCGAATTCACAGGAGGGTCAAGAGATGGACCGATGGTATGGGGCCGCGCATTGCGTTGCAGACCGAGCGCCCAAGCCTGACCCTAGGTAGTGAATATGGGGAACATACGGTGTGCCCGGATGGGCTGGGGGCCGATAGTATTGTGTACTCGGTAGGGGTTGGTCAGGACGTGTCTTTCGACCGTGCGTTGGCTGAACGCTTTGGGCTCACTGTACATGCTTTTGATCCGACTCCGGCGTCGGTAGCCTGGGTGGAAGCGCAAGACCTGCCGGGGTACTTCAGAATGAACGCTATTGGGCTCGGGACAGAGGATGGGACAGCGCGTTTCTTCAAGCCTTCTGACCCCGGGCATATTTCGCACTCCGTCCTCTCCCACGATCGGGTCCAAGGGGACTCAATCAACGTGCCGATTAGGTGCTTGGCCACACTGATGGCCGAGCGTGGACACGCCCACATCGACGTGCTGAAGCTTGATATCGAGGGACTTGAATACGACGTCCTCGATCAACTGTGTCATCAGGGGCTCCAGGTCAGGCAGTTGCTTGTCGAGTTCCACCACCAGCTGACGGCCATTCCCTATCGCCGTACGCGACGCACTGTCGAGAAACTCAGCGCCCACGGCTACCAGGTGTTCCACGTCCGCGGAGGCGAGCGGGAGGTTTCACTGATACGGGATATTCCTTAAGCCACCTCCCGCTGGGCACGCTAGTCCGGCCTCGAGGGTGGTTGGCCCAAGACTTGTAAGGTTGCTGACTGGCGACAGGCGGAATCCGTCACTACCTTCAGGTTCGGCTCCGCAGGGCCAGGAACGCAGCTATGGAACTCGTGAAATTTCTCAAGAAATGTGCCGCTGGTTCACAGGTGTATCCGTCTTGCGACACTAGTCACCGATCGCGGGCCTCTCGACGGTCGCTAGTTGTTTTGTTCGCGGCCTCGCTGCTCCTGTGGGTTAGCCCCAGCAACGCCAAGGTCCGATCGCTCCCTCCAATAGACGCGAAGGAAGAGGCGCTCCTCCGAGGTCAGCGGAGCGCTGTCCGCCAGTTTGAGATCCCCTTTCACGGCCGCAGCTACCTGGGGGCGCTTTCTTACCAAGTGACCGAGCACCGCTGTGAACAGGTCTGGTCTCTAATCGAGGCGCCAGTTGAGCATCTCGCGCAAGCGCTTCCTGCCACCCGCAGTGTGGAGCGTGCGCCGGGCAACAATCCCAATAAGTTGCTGGTTACCCACGGGAACGCGTTCATCAACGGAAGCTATACGGTAGACTTTGCGGCCGATCCTGAGCAGCGCATCGCGCGTTTTTGGCTCGATCATTCGCGTCCCAAGGACGTGCAGGACGTGTTCGGCTACTTGAGCTTGAAGGAATTCGGCCCCGGCAGATGCCTCATTACCGTTGCCGTAGCGGTAGATCCTGGCAGCGGAGTACTCGCCTCAATGGTCCGCGGGACGATCCACGATTATCTCGTCAAGTCGGCGGGGCGCTTCGCACGCTACACGCACCGAGCCCTTCCGAAAGAAGCGGCGCTGGCGACGAGGCACGCCTCTAACTCCCTCGAATAGGCCGCCCTCCCGCCGCCGCCAGAATCCGGTTGCTCGGGAGCTAGGAGCAGGATATCTGCTCGGCCCCGCTGCGGATTGAGTCTAGATCCGCACTCGACGGCACCGAACATGGCTGATCTCAGTAACCGCAAACTCGCCGACCAAGCGGGGGCGCTCGCTATTGGCCGGCTACTAGCGGTACTGAGCGAATCGCTGGTGATGCTCGCCCTAGTTCGCCTGATGGGTAAAGCTGAGGTCGGTGCGCTGAGCGCTATCCTCCTCGTCTACCAGACGTCGGTGTTATTGGGCCAGCTGGGTTATCCGTCTGCAGTGATGTATTTCCTGCCGGGTCGTCCACTCGCAGAGCGGCGCGCTATCACCTGGGCGCTGCTGCGCGCGCTCTTCGGGGTGGGAGCACTCACCTCTTTGGTGCTCGCTGGCATTGCTGGTTACACCTGGTGGCAGACGCCAACGGTTGCCGCGGGGTCGCTGGTGTACCTGCTTTTCCTCGTGCCGCTGCCCCTGTTGGATTTACCCACGCGGCTGTTGCCCAATTTGCTGGTCGCTGAACACCGTGTGCGCACGTCCGCCGCCATGGGGATCTTCAAGGCCCTAAGCGGCACCCTCAGCATCCTGCTGCCTATCGCGCTCGGGGCCGAGCTGCCGGTTGTGGCCGCGTGTATGGTCGCGTCTGGCGCCCTCTACCTGCTGGTCTCGTTGAAACTGATCGCAGGCCTGTTTGACGGGGCTGAACGCGTGCCTTCACCGGTAGGCCAACTCGAGCTCTGGCGCTTTTCGTTCCCGTTGGGGCTGACCTCCGTCACCTCGATTATCAACAACCGCATAGACCGCTACCTGATCCTCGGTACGTACACGGCGGC
>JBDKJZ010000045.1:0-17993 GCA_039796375.1 Pseudomonadota bacterium | reverse complement strand
TCCAAGAGGTGCTCACAACTGCGAAGCGAGTGGGGGACTACACTCCGGCCTTCGCCGCCATTGGCCAACTTCTGCCGGTGTTCGCTCGGTGGTTTGTTGACGAGTGGGCCTTGCCCGACGAGCTGGGCGTTCGCGAGCACCGATTGCGCCTAATGAATGCCATTTCCACGAGCTGCTCTGAGCTCGCCAGTCTTCACCTCCTGGCCCGCTGAGGTGCCCCCTCAAGTTTTCTCGAAAAGTTCCGTTCTGTGCATTGCAGAGCGGTTTCATGGAGCGAGCAGGGACTAGAAGTCAGCGGTTATGGGGTGCTCTGGGGTTCCGAGGGCTCGTGCCGGCGGCGGTCGCCCTGGGCGCTTTGACGTCGTGGACGGCTACGGCCCTTGCACTTCCCGGGACTCACGCCCCGGCGATCTCCACGTTTGATACCCGTTCGTCCAGCGTCGTGTTCGCCTATCGCGAGAGCCTATCGGCCGCGTCGTTTCGAGCCTTTAGTTACAATGCGAACTTTACCTCGACCAGTGGCAACTTCAGCGCCCAGTTCGGGGCCCACTATGTGCAGCTTCGGGATGTCCCTGGCGTGCGGCTTCTGCATGGGGCTGGAGCAAGTGGCGTGGGCCTGTTCAGCATCCCAATCACAGACCGCTACGACAACGGCGTGGCTAAGGTAGCTTGGGTCCTCTACGGGGGGGCCGTGCCTACGGCCGCCATCAGCGGTCCCAGAAATTTTCTCACCGTACCCGTCACCATAGGTACCGGGTTTTCATTCTCGCCGGTGCCTTTCTTGACCTTCACCCCCTGGGTCGAAGCCGCACCGGGGATGAACCTCGATACCTATATTGAGCCGTTCGACTTTAACGTCTTCGTTGAGGAGCAGCAGCAGCAGCTACCGCAAGACATCACGATCGACGATGTGCTCAGCGGCAAGACTGAACTGACGCTGGAGCAACCCGACGTCGCACGGGTGCTGGAGGAAGCGGTCGACCTGCGACTCTCTTTTAAGGTAGCGGCGCGAGCTGGCTTGCAAGCGACGCTGCACCTAGGGGAAACCCTAGACTTCAATCTCTATGGTGACGTGGTGACCTTCGGCGAGTACTTCGGCGGCGAGATTGCAGCTCAGGCTGGGGCAGCCATGGCGTTCCACTGGGACGATATTGTGCCAGCCGTCCTGCCCGCGCACCGCCGCCTGAGGGGTGAGTCGTGTGAAGCGATTGAGGAGCGCTACAGGATGTGCCCGCGCAGTCAGCGGCCTGCTCCCGTGAAGCCGATTGCCCCAGTCGTGTCAGCTGGAGTTCCCCCATCGGAGTCCGCGTCTCGGCTCCCTGCGCCCCAGCCGGAGTCCGCGTCAGCACCCGCTCTAAGCCCTCCTCTAGCGCCGGCAGCTGGGGGACCGAGCAGCGTGCCGAGCCCTCAACCCATAGCCGAAACGCTGCCTGAGACTCCCGCTTCCCCGCCACCACCTGCGGAAGCGCCACCACCTGCGGAAGCAGCACCTGCACCAGCGCAGGCGCTACCCCCGCTTAAGAAAGGGACACCGAGCTTGGTTCGGCGGTCTCCGTACGGTGGATGACCTGGGGCTTGCTGTTCCTCGCGTTTTGATTGAGAGTCGTGGCGTGCACGCTGGCCTAGCAGTTCATGAGGAGTCGGATCAGTGACTTCTAGCGCGCCTCCCTTGTTCGGTAGTGATGAGTTCTCTGGGCGGTACGTCGAGTCGGAGAGCTCGGCGGGTGTGCGCTACCATATCAAGAAACCCATCGGTGCGGGCAGCACAGGGACCGCATACTTCGCTCTGCGAGAGTCCCAAGAGGGTTCATTTCCAGTCGTCCTCAAGATCATTAGCCCGGTCGTGGTCAGTAACAATCAGGAGGCGGCGACCCTGCTCGTCAAGAAGGAAGCGGTGGCGTTGGGGCGCATCGGTGAACGCGTACCGCCCACGCCGTTCGTTGTGAAGCTAATCGAAGCCGGCTTCCTGCCGGAAGTCGCTGGCAAGCGAGTCCGAGTGCCTTGGATCGCCGTCGAGTACGTGCACGGTGGGCTTGAGGGCACCACGCTGACCCAGCGGGTGTGCCACAGCATTTACCACAGCCAACACGCCTTCGACGTTGAGCGTGCCGCGAACGCGATCCGTTGTATTGGGTCGGGACTAGGCGCTATCCATGAGGTGGGGGTCGTGCACCGGGACGTGACTCCCCGTAACGTCTTGTGCTGTGGGTTCGGTGCGGATGAACTCTTCAAGATCGCCGACTTGGGTCTGGCAAGGCCCAAGGGCATGCAGGGGACCTTTAACGCGACGGTGCTCGGTACTCCCGGCTACGCCGCGCCTGAGCAGGCGCTGCCTGGCTCTAAGGACGTCAGCCCTGCGAGTGACGTCTTCAGCATGGCAGCAGTGGTCTTCTACCTGCTAACCGGTGAGGACTACTTCCCAGCGGACAGCGTCACGGCCGCGCTGATCTTCGCCAAGAACGGACCACGGAGACGCCTTCAAGCGTGCAGCTACCTTCACCCTGACTTGAGAGCGCGACCGCACGCTTGCGCTGAGATAGATGCCGTGCTTGAGACGGCGACGGCGATTCGGATGGAAGAGCGATTGCAAAACGTCCAGTTGCTGACCTCGGCAATCCTTGGAATCCTAGATAGCCAACCCCGCAGCGCACGCCAACCGGAGTTCCTGTCGCGTGCTGTGACCGACTCGCAGCTGTTGCTTCGTACTAGCGCGTTCGATTGGCAGGTCAGGGAGCGACCGAGCTCGCAGCGCTTGGTCTATCACGCGAAGTGGTCGGCCGATGGCCGCTGCTTGGCCGTGACCAACAATGGCGTCGAGTATTGGGACGGGACTTGGCGCTGGCCGTCCCTGCCGGAGCCGTTGCGGCGCGCGCCGTTGTGCTTCGCAGCGCTCAGTCGACCGGGCCAATGGCTAGTCGGCGGCGAAGAGGGCCAGCTCGGCGTGTTTACCGGGTCGGACTATGAGGTGCTCGAACCCGGAGCACCTCGCTTGCGGTATACATTCGGCAGCGGGGATCCCGATGATCTCGCCGTCTTCGTCGCCCAGACGTCGGACGGACCGCCCATGTTGTGCGCCCTGATCGGCAGGCGCTGGCTGAAGCCACTTGCTCTTGAGGTCGGCACGGGGGTGAACGGGATCACGCGCGTGGGCGAGAGCACATGGCTGGTCGTTGGGCGTTCGGCAAGCGGCGGAGGATTTGCCGCTCTGTACGACCCGCTACTCTGGGAACTGACTCGGGTGGCGGATACGGAACGTCCGCTACTCGACTGCGCAGCTTCTCCCTCGACCTTCACGGCAGTGGCGGTAGGGATCGGTGGGACCGTCTTGAGAGTGCGCGGGATCCAGGGGGAAGAGACTCGCCTTGACGGGGGCCATGCGCTCTCCTGCGTGGCGCTCAATGCGACAGGCAGGGCGATTGTCGGCGCGGCAGGGCGTCTTTGGGAGGCCCCCGCAGGTAGCGCGGAGCTCGTAAAAGTCTGGGAAGACCCGAGCTGGGAGCTCCCGTTTATCAGCCTGTTCTCGGACGTCGGTCTGAGCTACGCGCTCACGCCGGAGGGCGCGGTGCTTGAGGGACGGCAACAGATTGAGCGGCAGTCGCGCCCGGCCCTATCCCGTACTGGATAGGTGCTTACGCAATTGATCGGGGGATTTGATCGGTGAGTGCTGAGCGGTCAAGCTAGGCGCGAACTCCGGAGAACCCATGCTCGATCAACTGTCCCCGCGTCGCACAGCCTCAAGTGTTCCTCTCACCCTGATTCAGGGGAAGAAACCGCTGGCCCAATGGGTTGCCGCGCAGCCCCAACACGTGAAGAAGTGGGTCACGTCGACCGGATACAATGCCGCGAGCGGTACCAGCTGCGTCATTCCAAACCGCGACGGTTCGATCCGCGGGGTCTTGCTGAGCGTCGATAGTCTCAGTGAGCCTTGGTACATCGCGCGGCTTCCTGGTGTCTTGCCGACCGGGCGATACTATATCGTTACTGAGCTGACTCCCGAGCAGGCGAATGCTCAAGCGCTCGGTTGGGCTCTAGGATGTTATCGTTTCGATCGCTACCAATCGAAGAAGAAAAAGAAGTCCGCTCAAGCTGAACTCGTTTGGCCAGAGACCAGCGACCAGCTGTCGGTAAGCGCGCTGGTGCAGGCGATCGCGCTTGGACGCGACCTGGTGAACACCCCAGCCCAGGATATGGGCCCTGAGCAGTTGGCAGAGGCGGCAAGCAAGCTAGCGGCTGACTTCGGGGCGAAAGCGCGGATCATTGTTGGCGACGAGCTACTGAAGCAGCGCTACCCAGCGATTCATGCGGTGGGCCGCGCCTGCTCCAGGGCGCCTAGGCTGATCGACTTTGTCTGGGGTAAACCGAGCGACCCGAAGGTCACTCTGGTCGGGAAGGGGGTCTGCTTCGACACCGGTGGCCTGAACTTGAAGCCTGCCGACAACATGAAGCTGATGAAGAAGGATATGGGCGGAGCGGCGACCGTGCTTTCGGTCGCCTATGCGGTCATGTCACTTGGGTTTCCTGTGCGGCTGCGAGTACTCATTCCGGCAGTTGAGAACAGCGTCAGCGGTGACGCGATGCGCCCGCTCGACGTCTTGGATACGCGCAAGGGGCTTACGGTCGAGGTGGGGCACACCGACGCTGAGGGGCGCCTGGTACTGAGCGACGCATTGTTTGAGGCGGATAGTGAACACCCAGATCTGCTGATCGACATCGCGACACTGACCGGCGCGGCGCGCGTGGCTCTTGGAACCGACCTGCCGGCGTTGTTTGCTTCGCACGACGCGTCTGCTCAGGCGCTGCTGGACGCCGGGCTGCGCACCCAGGACGCCTTATGGCGTCTGCCCCTGCACCGCCCCTATCGGCGGATGCTCGACAGCAAGGTTGCCGACCTGAGCAACGTCTCTCCCGGCGCCTACGGTGGAGCAATCACCGCCGCCCTGTTTCTGCAAGAGTTTGTGTCCAAGGACACCGACTGGATGCACATCGACACGATGGCCTACAATCTGGAGTCGCGTCCCGGAAGACCCACTGGGGGCGAGGTCTTTACGGTCCGAGCGATCGTCGAGATGCTGCGCGAGCGCTACGCCCAGGTCGCGCCTGTGACCTAGCAGTCGCGGCAGAAACAAACGTCTTGATGCTGGACTAGGCGCTGGCGCTCAGCGCCCGGTCAATCGCGGCGATGGCTTGATCAATTTCGGCCTCTCCGTGAGCGAGCGACACGAAAGCCGCCTCGAATTGCGCAGGCGGCCAGTAGATTCCCGAACGAATGAGGTCCTGATGAAAGCGGCCGAACCTGGCAGTGTCGCATTGGCTGGCATCTTCCCATGAGCGAACGGGGCCGGGGGTGAAGAACACCGTGATCATGGAGCCAACCCGCTGAACGCAAGCTGCGTGGGCGCCCTCGCGGATAGACCGTAGGACCCCTGCCTCCAAGCGGGCTCCCATCGCTTCGAGCTCCGCGTAGTGCGCGGGTTGAAGTTTGTTCAGCGTGGTTAGACCTGCGGTCACGGCGAGTGGGTTACCCGCCAGCGTCCCAGCTTGATAGACGGGACCGAGCGGCGCGATTTGAGCCATGATCTTTCGTTTTCCGCCGTACACCGCCAGCGGCAGCCCTCCGCCGACGATCTTGCCGAGACAAGTCATGTCAGGGTTACAGTGGTAGAACTCCTGGGCGCCGCCCAGCGCGAGTCGACTGCCGGTCATCACCTCGTCGAAGATCGAAACCGCGCCGTACTGGGCGCAGAGATCGATAATCCCCTGGAGGAACCCTGGGCTAGGCGGGACGCAGCCCATGTTGCCTGCCACCGGCTCTACGATGACCGCCGCGATCCGCAAGCCGTCCTCTGCGAAGAGCTGGGTCAGCGCGTTCAAGTCGTTGTAGCGAGCGACGACTGTGTTCTCGACCATCGCTCGGGGAACTCCAGCGGAATCCGGCGAGCCGAAGGTGGCGGCGCCGCTCCCGGCCTTGACCAGCAGGGCGTCGCTGTGCCCGTGGTAACCGCCGTTGAACTTCACGATGACGTCGCGACCCGTGAAACCGCGGGCGGCGCGCAGAGCGCTCATCGTGGCTTCTGTTCCGCTGCTCACGCAGCGGAGCATCTCCATTGAAGGATAGAGGCTCAGGATCTTCTCGGCGAATTCGACTTCCAGCTCCGTCGGGGCACCAAATGAAAGCCCCAGGTCCGCGACTCTGTGGACCGCGCGGAGCACGTCGGGATCCGCGTGTCCGAGAATTGCCGGTCCCCAGGAGCCCACGAAATCCAGCAAGGTCTGACCGCTCACGGTTGAAAGCGTTGCGCCGGCGGCCCGTGTGATGAACAAGGGTTCATTTCCGACGGCTCTGAAGGCGCGGACCGGGCTGTTGACGCCGCCGGGCATGACTCGCTCTGCACGGACCAAAATCTCGTGATTTTCGCTCATATCGGCGGGCACCGTAGAGCAAAGCCGGACGAGCAGCAACCCGCCCTGGGCAGGCAAGAGCCGCCATTTTCGGCGAAATCCCGGCGATTCAAGAGTTCCGCCCGAGTGCCGTTCTCAGCCAACGTGGAGAGTGTGAATGGCCAGTACTGTCGCGACTGCACGGAGGTCGCCCGTGCCAAGCGGGGCGAAGACGTCCGTCACACTGCTGCGCTCCAGGGCCAGGATTCGAAGGAGCTCGCCCGCCTCGCTTCGGCCGAAAGGGACCGGTCTGCGCGTGATGGAGTGGAGGCGCTGGAGCTTGGCGTGAACCGACCCACGGGGGATGCCCTCGCGGGGTCGCGCCTGAATCTCTACGCCTAAGCGGGGGCGTGTCCTGGGTCGAAGCGTGCTGTGACGACCCCAATAGCGGAGCGGGGGCCCCGGCCATAGGGCTCGAGTACAGCGCGCTTGCCGAGTCACGGTGCGACTGTGAAAAGCGCGCAGCGCTACCTAGGATCCCAAGGATGTTTTCAGTAGCGGTCGGCGCCAAGCGTGTTTGGATGTAGAAGCCGAGCATCGCGTCCACTAGGCTCCGCAATCGGCCTAACCGGAGGATGAGACCCTGAGATTCTTGAGCGCAGTCTTGTTGGGTACAGTCACGTCGGTGGCTGGGTGCGGGGCTCGTGGGGAGCTCGCTATCGACCGAGAAGGCGCACCGAGGCTCGTCCCGGACGCGTCAGTTCCGATTGATACAGCTTTGGACGCTGATCGCGACGGCGTTCCGGACGTCGTCGCCTCGGCAGTAGTTCCAGGCGGAGCTCCCCCGGCAACGGCACCGGTCGTACTGCCGCCCGTGCCGACGATGACGGCACCGGTCGTACTGCCGCCCGTGCCGACGATGACGGCACCGGTCGTACTGCCGCCCGTGCCGACGATGACGGCGCCCGTGCCGACGATGACGGCGCCCGTGCCGACGATGACGGCGCCCGTGCCGACGGGAATGGTCGACGACCCCAAGCTCTCCGATGAGTGCATTGTTCTTGAAGCGCAAGCGACGGAGATCGACTGCTCAATCGAACTGACCTGCCCCGAGAGCTACATCGTAGGCCGCTGCGATGTGGCCGGTGGTGAGGCGAAGTGCTTCTGCGACAACAAGCGGGGATACTCCGAGCTAAGACTGAGCGGGGTCTCCGCGAAGCAGGCGTGCGAGGTCGTGGCGGCCGAGTGTGACAACCCCACCATCGAGCCGGCAGCTCCCCCGAGCTGTGCACTGCGCCACGAGAGCGCCGGCAAGGGCTCCTGTGATGCCGATCGCGAGTGCTCCCACGCCGTGCAGACTGTCTCCGGGGTGACTATCAGCACCGTCACTTCCAACGGCGTGCACTGCAACGACCAAGTGGGTACCTGGAGCTGTGGTTGTTTCGGCACTCCAGCCGATCGTTCTTTCGTGTTCGAGACCTCCGCCGAGCCGCGCGACGCCTGCAGGCAGGCGCTTGATATCTGTGACGAGGCTGCTCTTACGCCAGTCGGTGCCGCCGCATGCGAGATCGAAGAGTTGGTCACCTCCCCGAGCGACTGCAGCATCGTTCAAGAGTGTCGCAGTGAGGGAACGACCCAAAGCGGAATCGAGATCGACTCGGTAGAGAGCCGACAAGCCGTCTGCTCTGCTGGGGAACCCGGAGTTGGATCCGAACCGGGAGGACTCCCGCCCGACGAACGCGCTTGGCCGTGCGAATGCCACGATGGGTGCGGCCGGAGGGGTCAGCCGTTCGTTGTGAGCGCCCCAGACTCTCTAAGCGCCTGCCAAAACGCAACGACGGCGTGTAGACAGATTTTTTAGCCGGCGACGCTTCCCCCAGGGCTAGCTAACGACCCCTGCGTGGCAATACTGCGCTAGGAGGCGCTAGGCTCAGTCTTGGAACCACTTCTTCCACCAGCCCCGCCTCGGGCCGTCGGTCTCCGTGGTGATTGAAGGCGGCGGAGGCGCGGAGCGCTTGGAGGCGACCTGTTGTTCGGCGCGCTGCGCCGCGATCGAACGCTGAGCGAGGTCTGGCTTGCGCCGGGGTGGACGCCGGGGGGGCGGAGGAGGTCGCAAGCTCGGCGCGTCCGACACTACTTCCTCCGCCGGCGACTCTTCTGCAGGCTGGTCCGACAGGAAATCTCCGAAGTCGTCATCCCCAAACCCCCACGACGCCGGGTCAACGAAGTCCGCAGCCTTCTTCTGTGGCGCGGGCGGCGCAGCCGAGGCAGAAACCGCTCTAACTTCGTCCGTGTCTGAGAAGGCGTGCAGCTCCTGAAGGATTAGGTCCCCCATGAGGTCTTTTGGCGGGTTCCCTTCCGCGCTCTTCGTGCGGGCACGCGCATCTGCCGCGCTTCTTACGTAGCCCGCGATATCTAGGTAGGTGGCTGGGCGTCCGATTCGGGTGAGGACGATCCCGAGATCTCGGGCCATCTCATTCGCGGTCGGGTAGCGCTCGTCCCGTTCGCGCGCTAGGGCCTTAAAGACCACCGCCATCACCTCATCGGTGATCTCCCCGCGAGCGCGGCGTAAATCAGGGATCTCAGCGGAGCGCACCTGCTTAAACGTCTCGACGTCGCTCTCACCGAGGAACAAGCGGCGTCCCGCTAGCATTTCCCAAAGTAAAATCCCCGTTGCGAAGACATCCACCCGATGGTCAGCACCCTTGCCCAGGGTGATCTCCGGTGCGAGATAGCCGAACTTACCTTTGACGATGTCCTCATCTTCGGCCTTTAGGTGCGAGCTGGCCCGCGCCAAACCGAAGTCCACAAGCTTGACTTCGCCATAGCGAGTCATCAAAACGTTGTGGGGTGATATGTCGCGGTGAACGATGTGCAGCGGTTCGCCCGCGTGGTCTTTGGCGCTGTGCGCGTAGGCGAGTCCCTCGCAAATTTGTAGCGCAATCGAGCACGCGATCTCGACTGGTAAGAGCTGGTTCTTGCCGTTCAGGTGATCCAGGACCTCTTTCAAGTCTGCACCGTCCACGAACTCCATCACGATGAAGTGGGAGCCGCCCCCTTGACCGATGTCAAAAACTTGAACGCACTTGGAGTGGTTGAGATAGGCACACAGGCGCGCCTCGTCCAAGAACATGTCGATAAATTCTTGGTTCGCGCTCAGCTTCGGAAGGACGCGCTTGATGGCGACTTTCTTTCGGAAGCCCTCGATCCCCGCGCTCTCGCCTCGGTAGACTTCGGCCATACCCCCTGCAGCGATGCGGGAAACAATCTGGTAGCGCTGTTGTAGACTCATCGGTTCCCAGCAATATCTTGATGTCGATAAGAATCGGTTTCCAAAAGAACGGTTCCCCGACGCCCGAACCTTAGCGCAGCTCGGACACGTTGGACAATTCGAGAGAAGCTTTCATTGGTTGAGGTTTCCTGTAAGTCAAGGTAGGCAGTTCATGCCTACGGCGTAGCCCATCGTGTAGCGTGCGTTGATTTCGCCTCTTGGGTTGAACATCAGGCCACCCGCTACGGACTTGTAGTGATACGCGTCGATGCCAAAGGGGCCGAAGTACCCAGCCGAGTAGAGGTGGCGTGCGCACAGAGCCGCTTCGGCGTGGAGTTCCTTAAGTGCCGGAGAGTCAGTCTCAGCTGTGATAAGGACACGAGAAGCCAGCCAACTCCGATTGGTGTCGCTGTGCTGTTCTGTGACCCTTCCAAACCTGACGGTGCCCTGCTCGGTGATGTGGCCGTGCAGCGCAAGCTCCTGAGTGATCTCGACCCAGGGCTCGACTTGCATCCCGCCATACCCGAACGACTCCGTGATCCAACGGCAGTCATTGGCATCGAGCTTGGCCCGAGTGGTTCGTTGCCCGCGACCCGCGAAGCCGAAGCCGCGCTTGAGCAACCAGCGCTCGTCCCGATAACGCGCGAGGAACTCAAACAAGTCATCTGCACGCTCGAAGAATCGGGCATTGGCCAGCGTTTGCCCGAGCTCAGCGCAAAACCTTCGATGGTTCACATGCTGGAGCACGGAGAGCGCCGGCGCGAGGTGAACGTCAGCGCCAGCGCGTTCGAGTTGGCGCAGAGCGTAAGGAGTCGGGCACCAAGCGTGACCTTTCAAACCGCGAGCCACGTGACGCGCGACGGGACCCGTCCCAAGCACCAGACCGTCGCCGGTGAGCCCAGCAAGTTTGAGCGACTGCTGCTCCACGAACGCTCGCACCTTCTGGTTCGGTGTGTAGCCGACCGGGGAGCTCAGCTCGAGCTCCGCGTCCAGGTTCAAGAACCACGCGGCTCGGGCGTCCATTCGTCCAACCTCGAGAGAAACTCCTCCGGCATTCCGGCCTTGCGTCGTGCCTCGCGATTCAGTGGTACACCTCGCATCAGAAGTGGACTGAGCGGCGCGGGTAGAGCCTTCTCCCAGGCGTCAAACGTGAGCTCTCCGTGCCAGCGCTCGAACCAGCGGCGCCCAAATGCCACGTGCGCCACCTCCTCCCTGCCCACACGTTCTTGAATCGCCGCAGCGACTGGATCGCCTGCTTGATGAAACCACTGGGAGAAGCGTTGGGCATGTTCGAGGTTCGCGGCCTCAAGTCCCAGTCCCATCAACGCTACGAAGTTGAGCGGCTGCGCACAGGTTGGAACGCGTTCCCAAAACCAATCGCGAACCGTAAAGTCGCCGATTTCGTGACCGAGCGTGCGCAGATGGTCCAAGTAAAGGTGCATGTGACGGATTTCGTCGATACAGATCGCCAGCATGCCGCGACGAAACTCAAGCTCTGAGTCACGAAACCTCAGTATCGCCCAGCACATCAACTCAGCGGCTTGCAGTTCGTGATGGAAGAATACATGGAGTAGTCGCGCGCGAGCCGTGGGATCTTGCAGGCCCTCGGGTGTCAGGCGGCGCTGCCGCTTGTGGGTGACCCGCAAACAAGCCGGGCGACCTGGGGCGTCAGGAGGTGCGAATGACCGGTCCGCCCAGAGGTTCGGAGGAGGAGGGGGAGCGAGTTTGTAGCCCAAGTCGGTAGAGACAATGTAGCTATAGGCCCAGTCTTCGACTGTGGCGTCGTCGCTGGGCGTCGCTGAATCGGAGCGCCCGAGTGCTGAGTCTACTAGAGGCGTGACAACCATCGCTTAGCTGGGTTCGACGCTGCGCCTGGCGTGTTCATTGATCACTCGGCGCCACCCGCGGATGCCCTCGGCGGTCTCCGGGCTAGGCCACTGGAAACGACTCAGGCGAGCCAGCAAGTGGGGCGTGTGGTCGCCGACTTGCCATGCCCGAGTGAACACTGATTGGGCTGCGGTCAGTGATTCCTGGGCGCCCTCGAAGTCGCCGGCCTCGAACTGGTACCAGGCCCGGGTCAGCAGATAGTGCTGTCGCGGCTCCGGCTCCCGAACGGGGAGTTCCCGCGCGAGCATGATTGCGCTCTTGGCTTGCTCGATGTTGTGACGCGCGAGCGCCAGCTGGACCCGAAGCAAGCGAGACTCCACTGTTCCCCAGGGGTCACCCATCTGGGCGTAGAGCGTCTCTGCTCGGATCGCGTGCAGTTCGCCCGACTCCAGATCGTCTACGCTGAGCGCCAGCATCGCCAGCAATCGCTCGCAGGCAGATTGACCGCGCACGGTCTTAAGAGCTTCGAACGCAGCGAGCGCTTCGGTTGCGGAGGCTTCTGCCGCGTGGAAGTTGTTGAGCCGGTGCTCCAAGTGGGCGAGCGAAGCCGAAGTTTGGGCCTGACCCAACTGATACCCCGCACGCTCGAACTCGCCGCGCGCCTCGTGAGTCAATTGTCGCGCTTGAGCGGTTGCGCCATCGGCGTGCGCGACGGACCCGAGCAGCAGCAAACATTGTCCGCGCCCGAGGGGTTGGTCGAGCTCAGCGAAATGGACCTCGCCCCGCGTCGCGACCTCGCGCGCTCGGTCGTAGCGGCCCAGGAGCATTTGGATTTGCCCTTCCACGAGCTCGCACTGAGCCATGCCGAGTAGGTTATTCAGCCCCTGGAACGTCCCCCAGGCTTCGCTGACCAAATCCAAACCGACGTCCGAGTTTCCTTGCTCGCTGTTCAGCTGACCCAGCAGTCGTTTGCAGTGAGCGACCTCTTCTTCGCTCTTCTTTAGCTCGAGTATCCTGAGCGATTGCTGAGCGTGGTGTTTCGCTTCCTCGTTTCGACCGACGTGCCTGAGAGCATCGGCGCGCCAGCGCTGGGCGATCGCCTGCGTCTCACCGACTAGCTTCCCCTTGAACAAGTCCAGATCTGCCAACGTGGCCAGCGGTTGCCTCGCGCCATTCCAAGAATGTTTGAGGAAGTTGAAGAAGACGCGCGCGGCACGTTCTGCTTCACCCGCATAGATGAGGTTGATGACGCGCTGACGTTCGATGCGCCGGGTGCTAGCGAGTGGGTGACTGCGAAGCGCTTCGGCAGCCGCCAAAAAGAGGCGACTGGAGTCAGGTCGCTCGCTCAGCTTTCTGAGTAAGTGCTCCTGCAGAAGGGCATGAGGCCAGCTGTAGCGTTCGCGATCTCGCGGCAGAATGACCTCCGCGTTTTGCAGCGACATGATCGCCTCTTCGGGCTCGATGGACAGCTGTTCTAGTAGGGCTAAGAGTACGGCGCGGCGCACGTCGACGCCGAGCGTGGCGACGGCAAATGCCGCTTCTTGGTGCCGTCCGGAGAGCGCGGCGAGGCGACTTTCCCAAAGATCGGCTGTTGTTTTAGGGCGAACGGCGAGGACCTCCGCGGGCACCCGGTAGTGGCCATCGACGAACTGGAAATCACCCGCGTGCGCCCAGGCATGTAGCTGTTGGAGAGCGAACAGCGGGAACCCGCGACTGCGCCGCGCCGCTTCCTCCACGGCGTCATCATCGAGCGGCAGGCTCGCCCGGAGTAGCTCGCAGGTCGTTTCCTTGTCCATCGGATTGATCTCTATCACCTCACCATCGAGGACCTCGCGCAGGCGGCGCAGGCGCTCAGCTGTCGAAGTCCCGAGCTGCACATCCTCGGCGCGGACGGTGGCGACCATCACGAGCGGCTGGTCCCGCTCAGTTTCGTGAATCTTCAGGAGACCCTCAAGCGTGGTTTGGGCCGCGTTGTGCAGGTCATCTAGGAGGAATAATAGAGGGCGTCCCTGGGAGATTCGGCGCAAAGTGAACCGCACCACCTGACGCCGGATGTCGAGCGTATCCAGAGTGAAGCGCACTCCGCTAGGGCCTGCTGTTTCCGTGCCTGAGGGGCTGGGTCGCAACCATTCGGCTGCACCAGCGACCCAAGTGCGCATCTTCTGATCGCCGGACTTCACCTTCCAGCGTGCCAAGAGCGAGCGCTCTACAGTAGCTTTGTCGACGCTCTCGAAGTTGAAGTACTGCGCGACTGCGCCGAGCATTCCTTCGTTCGTGCCGCGCATTCGGCGATAGCGAGCGGTGAGAGGCACCATGGTGCCTTGTTCGTGAATGGTCGATTGAAGCCACTCTGCGATGCGCGTCTTGCCGACGCCCGCAGGTCCCACAAGAATGACGAGACGATGCGGCTCGCCTTGCCCGCTCGCGACTTGATCGCACACTTCGAGCAAGCGCCGACAGACATCTGCTCGTCCGACCATGGGACTTGGCCGAATGCTCAGCAGGCCGCGCGCTTTTTCACGGGGTGGCTTCTGAAATGATTCGGGGACATCCGGAGCTGTCGCCTCGGTTTGCGCGGGATCCGCGGCAGGGGGGGTGGCTGCCACGCGAGGGAATCGCCAAAGTCGCACGTCAATGTTCGGATCGGGCGCGAACTCAGCCCAGGCCCTGCGCGCTTCTGCAGCAAACTCGTAACGATCCCACGGGCGCTTGCGTAGACAGCGCATGACGAATCGGCGAACCCCATCAGGGACTTTCACCGCTGGCTTAAGCGGCGGGGGCTCTTCGTAGGCGTGTGCCTTAAGCAGCTCTTTTGGATCGCCAGTGAACGGTGCGCGCCCGCTCAGGAGCTTGTAGAGCACGCAACCCAGCGAATACAGATCGGTTGCACCGCAGACGTGGTGCTTCTCGTGCATGATCTGCTCAGGAGCCATGTATCCCGGCGTGCCCGCGCCAGCATGGGGCTGAAACGTCATCGCCTTCTCGCCGTCCAAGCGCTCATCGTGGGGGTCACGTTTGAGCCAGGCCAACCCGAAGTCCAAGATGTGCACTTTTGGCGGCCTGTCTCGAGCCTCCTCGACGATGACGTTGGAGGGCTTGAGATCGCCGTGGATCACTCCACGTGCGTGCGCTTGAGCGAGGGCGCTCAGAACTTGGTCTATCAATGACCAGATAATCGGAAAACTGAGACGCGCGTTACTGTAGTCGTGTAGTGAAAGACCCCTGACGAGTTCCATCACCAAGAACGGCGAACCGTCTGGCAGCTGACCAAAGTCTTTAGCTGCGACGATGTTCGGATGGCTGAGAGCCGCGAGCGCCCGGGCTTCCTTGTAGAACCAGGTGACGTAGTCATCAGCCATGCGCCCATCGGGCGGGATGACCCGCTTCAGGGCGATTTGTGTACCCGTGTTTCGGTCGCGACAGCGATAGACGATGCCCATGCCCCCTTCGCCGAGCACGCTGACGACTTCGTAGCGTTGGGCAATAATGTGACCGGTTTGGATGTTGTCTTTTCGCACCTTAGGTGTGCTCGCGTTCGCTAGGCTGTCGCTCGTCGAGTCGAAGGTGTCGATGTCCGAAGGGGCTTGAGTCGCTTCGACCGCGGGGGCGTTGGCGCGCAGAGGCGCATCCCCGTCCTTAGGGGGCGCGTCTCCGTCGACCTGGTGGATCGAGCTTTGTGTTCCCTGTGGCATCTGTTGGAGCAGCGATTCCGATCCTGAGTCCCCGACTTCCTAGTGGTCCGCGGATGGCTGCCAAGCAATACAATGCCCAGTGGTCTCTGAGCGCGGAAGCCGCCGTCCCGATGACGATTTGGCCGGACGGTTCAACTCCTTGGACGGACGGCTCCAGTGTGGGTACCGGAGAAGCTGCCCGCGGTCCCGCGGTCCGGTCCCATCGATTTCGGGATCGCGCCTTGCGTGATGCCTCTAGGCTCTCGATACTTGCGCCCGTTCCGCGCACTTTTCTGGGACTTGGGAATTGGGAGGCTAAATTTGGGCCTGATTTATCTGGGCGCCCTGATTGTCGGGGCGGGGATCATTGGCGTTCAGCTCTTCATGTCGTCTAGTCACGACGTTGACTCTGGTGGGCATTCGGATGCCAACGCACACGGGGAACCAAACCACGACGCGGACCACTCCCTACAAGCCGGGCCGCATGAGCCTGCTCTCGACTCACTCCACGGCCCCGTCCCCGCCGGCTCGAAGGGCGACTGGAGCGAAGCCGATTGGGGGGGGATCGCCATCTTCCTGAGCTTGCGCTTTTGGACGTTCGGGTTGATGGCATTCGGTCTCTTGGGCTGCTTTCTTCACTATTTGAACTTGGCATCGGGCTCGGCCACAGCGATTTCAGCGACGGTCCTTGGGGTCCTGTCGGGTTGCCTCGCCGCCTACACGTTTCAGGCGCTCTCTCGCAGTCACGTCAACTCGGGAGCGAGCCAGGACGAACTCGTCGGGCAGGTGGGGCGCGTCATGTTGCCTCCAAATAGCGAAGGGCATGCCAAAGTCCGCCTAAGTGTTAAGGGGCAAACCATCGACTACGTCGTGACAAGCGACGAGTCTTTAGAGGTGGGGGCATCGGTGTTGGTAGAAGAAGTGCGGGGCGCACAATTACACGTTTCTCCCGCGCCGGCGGGGCTGAAGTACACGGACTGAGGAGGCAGGGGACCCATGGACATTGAACAGATTCTTGGCGAATTGGACCTAGCGACGACTGTTTTGTCTTCGCTCAGCGTCGTTGGAGCGGTGCTCGTTTTCATCCTGATCATTTCACGGATCTTGATCATTTGTGGCCCCCACGAGGTGCTGGTCATCAGCGGGCGTCAGCATCGGCTGCCCGACGGCTCCCAAGTGGGCTATAAGGTGCTTCACGGAGGCCGGGGTATCCGCATCCCCATACTTGAGGAAGTGAACCGCATGGACCTTCGGCTCATTCCGGTGATGGTGGAGGTTCGCAACGCCTACTCCCGTGGCGGGATCCCCCTGCTGGTGCACGCCGTCGCCAACGTAAAAATTACGTCTGACCGCACGCGGATTCGTAACGCGATTGAGCGCTTGCTTTCGCTCACGACTCGGCAGGTGGCTTCAATCGCGCAACAAACCCTCGAAGGGGCGTTGCGAGAGGTCGTCAGTGAACTGACTCCCGAAGAGGTGAACCAGGACCGCCTGAAGTTCGCGGCGACTCTTATCCGAAACGCGAAGGATGACTTTGACAAGCTGGGTCTCGAACTGGATGTGCTCAAGGTTCAAAGTGTCGCTGATGAGCAGAACTACCTGCTCAGCCTGGGGCGCGCTGAGATCGCCGGAATGGTGCGGGACGCGCAGAACGCCGAGAACTACTCCAATCAGCTGATCGCCGAAGCTGCGGCGGCAGCGAAGCAACGCTCGCAGACGGCAGTGAAGCAGGCCGAGGCGCAGGTGCTCACCAAGACCAATGAACTGAGAGCCGAGACCGCCGACTTGGAAGCTCAGGCTAAATCGATTGAGAACGAGGCGGAGGTTGCCGCCGACACGGCTCGCGCTGAGGCCGAACAGGAACTTCAGCTGCTCCGTGTCGAGCTGGAGCGTGAGCGCTTGAAGATCGACGTCTTCTTACCGGCTGAAGCTGAACGCCTAGCCGCTGAGGCGCACGCCCGGGCGGAGGTCGCGCCGATGGTGCATTCAGGCGTCGCCTCGGCGGAGGCCCTGTCAGCCGTGGCTCGTGCGTGGGCTGACGCGGGCGAGATCGGTCGTGACCTGTACGTGCTTCAACACCTAAGAGAGTTTGTACAGGCCGCAGCGCAGCGCGTCGCCAATGCCCAGATCGGGGAGATCAACGTGGTCGACGGCGGAGCGGGTGAAGGCTATGCGAACGCGATCGCTATGTATCCAACGGCCGTGGCTGAGGTGCTGCGCCAGACAGGAAAAGCGATCGGTATCGATATGGCCAAGCTGCTTTCGTCCGGTGAAGGAGGAGCACGCTAATGGCGATTTTTCTTGGAGGAGTCGCCGTTGTTTTTGTGGTGCTCGTGTGTCTGTACGCGATCATCAGGAAGCTGCTCTATGTGGCGCCACCGAACGAGGTGTTGGTTTTTAGTGGGACGACACGGCGGATCGGAACTGAGATAGTTCCGTATCGGTTCGTGCGTGGCGGTCGCTCGATGCGTCGCCCCCTGGTTGAGCGAGTGGATCGCATGGACTTGAGCATGTTCACGGTGATGGTGAACATCGAAAACGCTTTCACCAAGGGTGGAATTCCGCTCAACGTTCAGGGCGTAGCGAACGTCAAGTTACCTGGTGAAGAGCCGCTGCTGACCAATGCAGTCGTGCGATTTCTCGGGCGTACGCGCGAAGAAATCTATCATGTCGCGAAAGAGACGCTGGAGGGCAACCTGCGTGGTGTGCTCGCTAGTTTAACGCCGCAGGAGGTGAACGAGGACAAGACCGCTTTTGCCCAGAAGCTGCTCGAAGAGGCCGAGCATGACATGAACCGGATGGGGCTCGTGCTCGATACGCTGAAGATTCAGAACGTGTTCGACAAC
>JBDKJZ010000044.1:0-18359 GCA_039796375.1 Pseudomonadota bacterium | reverse complement strand
CCCAGGTCGTCCATGATCCATTCGAACGTGGGATGCGAAATGCTCAGCGGGTCCATACTCAGCAGGAACGCGAATCCCCGAGCGAAGAACAGACCTGCGAGCGTGACCAAGAAGGCGGGTAGGCTAAAGCGGTAGATTAGAACACCGCCGATGGCCCCAAAGGCAGTGGCGAAGAGCACGCCTAACCCGAAACTCAGGAAAGGGTCCATGCCGCCGAGAACCAGCGTGGCGATGAGCGTCGTCGTCGCCGCAATCACCGAGCCTACGGAGAGGTCGATGCCACCCGCGAGGATGACGAACGTCATGCCGACAGCACAGATACCGACCGCCGCGTTGCCCTTGATCAGATCCACGAAGAATCGGACCGTGCGAAATGAGTCGTAGAAAACCATGCCCGACGCGTACATCACCACCAGCAGGGTGGCGGTGACGACGAGCGGTAGGTGTTTGCGGTCGAGCTTCACCCGGTTACTTTTCGTGGAAACCATTGATCGGTCCTCAGAAGTTGGAGCACCTGTTTGCGCGATTCCGGGGAGAGTAGTAGACATACCAGCAAGATGACGATCGCCTTGGGCATCGGTTCGATGTCCGAGGGAACGTTCTGGTTATACATGGTGATGGACAGGGTTTGAATGAGCACGGCACCTAACAGGGTGCCAGCCAGGTTAAAGCGACCGCCGGTCAAAGCGGTTCCACCGATGACGGTGGCAAAGATGGCGTCGAGCTCCCGCATTCGACCCACGCGATCAGGGTCGGCCGTGGTGATGTAAGAGGCAGCGATCAGTCCTGCCACGCCAGCGCAGAACCCCGAGAAGCCGTACAGCCAGAACTTGATAGAACGGTTGGGTACCCCCGCGAGTCGGCTAGCGCGCTCGTTGTCCCCAATCGACTCCATGAACAGGCCCAGAGGGGTTTTGCGGGCCAAGAGCGCCGCTACCGTGAACACTAGACCGACCAGAACGATTGAAAATGGCAATCCGAGAAAGTGTCCGTTGCCTATGAACTCAAAAGCGGCATCGTTGTGAGCCACTGGGTTGGAGCCCGTGACCAGCTGGGCGACTCCGCGAATCGCAACCATCGTGATCAACGTGGCCACAATCGGCTGCACATTGAGGCCCGACACCAGCGCGCCGTTGACGAACCCAACGATCGTTGCGATCACAAGGCCAATCAGCGCGGCGACAAAGAACGATGAGCCGTCCTTCATCGCCATCACGCACACGGCTCCAGAGAGAGCCATGACCGACCCCACCGAAAGGTCGATGCCCTTGACCGCGATGACCATCGTCATCCCGATCGCGAGTAGCATGACCTCGGAGCCTTGGTTGAGGATGTTGAGAGGAGTGCCGTAGAAGGCCCCATCTCTCACTTCGACGGCTAAGAAGTTGTTGGAGAAGAAGAAGTTGAAGAGCAGCAGCCCGAGCAAGCCAAGCAGCGGCCACAGCTCTCGATGCTTCTTCTTGTGAAGGTAGAAGGCGCCGAGACAGGTGGCGACAAGAATACCGATGCCGACCGGGTTGGCGTTCGACGCGAGCGCCTTGTTCATACTCTCAAGCACGGTTGGCCTCCTCTGAGTGGGCTGCAGCTGCTGGGGGATGCGCGGACGGGTGCGTCTCTTGCCCGGCGATGACCTTCATCACGTCGCTGGGTTCAAGCCAGGCGCCATCCAGCTCGGTGACTTGTTTTCGGTCGCGCATGACGAGGACGCGGTTGCAATTCCGCGTGATTTCTTCAAGCTCGGAACTGATCAACACCGTCGCGACTCCTTGCTTGCTGAGCTCAGCGATCAGTTTTTCGATCTCTGCTTTAGCGCCGATATCGATCCCGCGTGTTGGCTCATCGAGGATGAGGACCTTCGGCTGCATCGCGAGCCAGCGACCGAGAAGCACTTTCTGCTGATTTCCCCCGGACAACAGACGGATGGGCGTTTCAGCGCTTGGCGTCTTGACCTTCAATGCCTTGATGTAGTGGTCCGCGAGTCTCAGCTGCTCGGCTCTAGGTATAAGCCGAACTGAGCTTTTGGAGGCCTGTAGCGCGAGGATGATGTTTTCACGGATGCTCAGGTTCGGGATGATGCCCTCGAGTTTCCGCTCTTCGGCAGAGAAGGCGAGACCGGCGCGAATAGCGTCTTTTGGTGCTCGAATGTTCACCCGAACTTGGTCGACATAGATTGTGCCCGTCTCGGCCGGATCTGCACCGAACAGCATCCTCGCCGTTTCAGAGCGGCCCGATCCGAGCAGCCCCGCTAAGCCGAGGACGTCCCCGCGCCGCAGCTCGAAGGAGATCGGGCCGACCACGCCGGGACGGTGCAACGCCTGCGCTGAGAGTACGCTCGGCTGGTCGTTGACCTGTGAGCTCTCCGTTGCCGCCCCGCCGTTTTCACGGCCAGACGCAGTCACCGAGCGCCCCAACATGGCCTCGATCAGTCTAAGCCTTGGCAGCTCCTCGGCGGTGTAGCACCCGACCAGCTCGCCGTTTCGCAGCACAGTGATGCGGTCACTGACTTCGTAGACCTGGTCCAGAAAGTGAGTCACGAAGACGATGCCAAGCCCTTCGGAGCGAAGTCGCTTCAGCACCTTGAAGAGGCGTTGCACCTCACCTTCGTCCAGGCTGGAGGTCGGCTCGTCGAGGATCAGGACTTTCGCGTCCACCACCAAGGCTCGAGCGATCTGCACCATCTGCTGGACTGCCGCGGGGAGTGACCCCACGGAATCCGTGACGTTCAGGTGATGCAGATCCAGGCGCGCGAGCACAGCCTTGGCGCGCAAGTTCAGGGCCTTGTAGTCAATGAGGCCGAAGCGCGTCGGTTGGCGCCCCAACATGATGTTTTCCCCAATAGAAAGGTGGGGGATCAAGTTGATCTCTTGGTAGACGGTGCTGAGCCCAAAGCTCTCGGCGTCCCTGGGATTCTTAGGGGCTATCGCCCGACCCGCCAAAGTCACTTCGCCGCTGTCGGGCTGATAGACCCCGGTCAGGAGCTTGATCAACGTCGACTTTCCGGCGCCGTTCTCTCCCATCAGGGCGTGGATTTCCCCGGGTGCGACGTCGAACGTGACGTTCGCGAGGGCTTTCACGCCGGGGAAACTCTTGCTCAAGCCGCGGGCGAGCAGAAGAGGCTCAGTCATTTCGGTCCGTCAACTCCGTGGGGGTTTTCAAGGGGGATCTTGAGGGTTTGGGGGCAGGAGGTGCCCGCTTAGAGGCCGCCGTCCTAGTGCACCGCCTTCGAATTCAGGTCAAGCCTCCCGTGGGGTGATAGGAGGATTACTCTCTCGGGCCAGGCCTACTCTAGGAGCCGCGGGGATCTCGGGTACAGCGACCCGCTGAATCGCCCCGGTCCGAAGCAACAAAGGTGACCCCGGCGCAGCTGTCGGGACACGCAGCGGTCACCCGTGGTCGCCTCAAAGCAAGATCCAGTCGAACTGCAATGCCCAGAGCAACTCAGCGTCCCAGGAGCAACTCAGCGTCCGAGGGCGGCACGCAGTCAGCGCCACCACCGCCCGCGTCGTGAGCACAAACACAGCCCGGCTGCATTTCACTGCGTCAGGATTCCTTTTTTGGGCCGCGCCCAACAGGTCCGCTCCGTTGAAAAATCGCTAGGAGGCCCGTGAGTTTTGCTGGTCCCGCGCGTTTTTGCTCTGCTAAACACCGCCAGCCTTACGGGGAGCCGGTTTTGTTTTCGCGGTGCGCAAGTTTCCCCCGTAGCGCTCTAGATCGCGGTAACTAGCGCAAACAAACGAGATGGTAGATCTCCAGCAACTGAGGCGTGAATTCGTGTTAACTTACGACGGTCAGCCGAGAACTTTTTCTGCGCCCGGACGGGTGAATTTAATCGGTGAGCACACCGACTACAACGATGGCTTTGTATTGCCAATCGCTATCGACCGTCGCACCGTGGTCACAGCCACACCGAGGACGGATCGCCTGGTGCGGGTCAAGTCGAAGACCATTGAGGGGAGCTATGAATTCGACCTGGACGCTCCCAGCCAGGGACAGCGCGGGCTCTGGATCGACTACGTCGAGGGCACAGCCCAGGCTCTGATCGGCTCTGGCTTTCAGCTTCGGGGGCTGGATCTCCTGATTGACAGCGACGTGCCCGCCGGCGCCGGGCTTTCCGCTTCAGCCGCGCTAGAAATGTCCGTGGGTTTTGCCTTCGCTGTGCTCGGGGGAAAGCCAGATCCGGACAAGGTCAAGCTGGCGCTCGCGGGACAAACCGCTGAGCACAAGTACGTGGGGACGCTTTGCGGAATCATGGACCAGTACATCTGTGCTCTCGGTCGCGAGGACCACGCGCTCCTGATTGACTGTCGCACGCTTCAGCCGAAGTTCGTTCCCCTGGAGCTGAAGGGCGCTCAGATTGTTGTCTGCGACACGCGGGTCAAGCACCAGCTAGCCTCATCAGAGTACAACCAGCGACGTGAAGAGTGCGAGAAGGGCGTGCAGCTGCTTGGAAAGCACCTACCGGGGCTCACGTCCTTGCGAGATGTCAGTCGTTCGGACTTCGAGCGCTTCGAGTCGGAACTCCCTGAGCCCGTTCGCTCTCGCTGTCGACACGTCGTGACCGAGAACGAGCGGACGCTGGCTGCTGCGGCGGCTTTGGCCGACGGGGACTTAGGACTATTCGGGACGCTCATGCGCGCGTCACACGAGTCCTTGCGAAAGGACTACGAGGTCAGCTGCAAAGAGCTAGACGCTGTGGTGGACGCTAGCCTCGGCTTGCCGGGTGTCTACGGCGCAAGAATGACGGGCGGGGGATTCGGAGGGTGCGTGATCGCGCTGGTAGAATCGGACTCGATTCCGTCGGTGAGCGCGGCGCTCAACCGCGACTTCGCGGAACGCTTCGGTCACGAGCTGAGCATTTTCGCAACTCGGGCGTGCGCTGGGGTTTCTGAAGATACAGCTCTCTGAAACCACTGAGAGCCTGTCTGACATTATTCACTTCGGGCGATAGTTTCGAAAACGAGGAGCAGCATGAACAAGAAGATTCTAGTGACCGGTGCAACCGGCAAAGTCGGACAGACCTTTATTCAGGCCCTACTTAGGGACCCGAAGTTCAAGGACTTCAAGGTGCGCGCGCTCTGTCACCACCGCGTCCTAGAGACTACCGACCGCCTGGAGGTCGTGCGCGGCTCGATCGACAAGCGTGAAGTGGTCGAAAGCGCGTTTGACGGCGTGACGCACGTGCTCCACCTGGCCACCTGTAAGGAGGTCCCTGAGACAGTGATGGATGTGACCGTCAAGGGTCTGTTCTGGATGCTTGAGGTCGCGCGTGAGAGCCCAACCTTCGAGCAATTCATCCTGATCGGCGGCGACGCTGGAATGGGGCACTTCTTCTATCCCCACCCGATCCCGGTCACTGAGACCCAGAAGCACAGCGCTTACCCCGGTTGCTACGCCCTCTCTAAGGTCCTCGAAGAGGTGATGCTGGAGCAGTACTACATTCAGTACGACCTCAACGGCTGCTGTTTACGCGCGCCCTGGATTATGGAGAAGGACGACTTCAAGTGTCAGCTCTCTTTCGGAGAAGACGTTTTTGGTGGTCCGCGCTGGTGTGACCTAGTCCCCGCCGACAAAGCCAAGGAGTACGCCAAGAGCGGGACTGTTCCGGTGATGCTCGATCCCGATGGGAAGCCTATTCAGCGCAACTTCGTGCACGTCGAAGACCTGATCAGCTGCGTACTCGCGGCGATCGACAACCCGAAAGCGCGGCAGCAGACGTTCAACGTCTGCACCGATGAGCCGGTGCACTACGGAAAGCTGGCGGCTTACTTGGGCGAGACGCGTGGGCTTCCCAGCGTCGAAGTGAAGACCCAGTTCCGAAGCACTTGGCTCGACAACAGTAAGGCGAAGTTCTTGCTCGGGTGGCAGCCTGTGTACGATCAGAACAAGCTTGCGGACGCCGCGTACGACTACGAGCGCGGCGCCGATGACGCGCGAAAGATCTGGTACCCGGGCTGAGCCGTCACCCTATCGAACATGTGCCGGCGGTGCCCGATGTATCGCCGGACCCGGGAGCCCCCGAGGCCAGTCAGCGAATCTCCTGAGGACCCGCTTTTGGCCATCAGCGAAGAGGCGCTGGCGTGACGACCTGAAAGTCGCTATGCTCCGCCGGCGATTGAGCCACAGCGCAATCACTTTAGCGACAACTTAGCCTCTCCAGCCTACTGGAGACGCGGTGCGACGGAGTAACGCCTCGTCACGGAGAAGAACCGTCCGGAAACATTCCGGCGCTATAACGCTCCCTCGAACTCGGACCCTATCAGGCGCGATTCACGGAATCGCAGACTGCCGACGACGCGGCGGCCCTTGAGGGGAACATTCGCGACCCCAAACGCCCTTCAAATCGAGTAAGAAGCCCGCGAAAATCGCAATCGGGCACATCTAATTAAGGAGAAATACGAACATGATCAAAGTCGGCATCAATGGTTTCGGGCGCATCGGCCGCATGGTGTTTCGCGCAGCCGCTCAGCGTGATGATATCGAAATCGTCGCGGTTAATGACCTCCTCGAGCCGGATTACCTGGCGTACATGCTCAAGTACGACTCGGTGCACGGTCGCTTCAAGGGCGAGATCAAGGTCGAAGGCGGCGTGCTCATCGTCAACGGCAAGAAGATCCGCGTCTCTGCGGAACGTGACATGAAGAACCTCAAGTGGGGCGAAGTGGGCGCGACCCATATCGTGGAGTCCACGGGGCTATTCCTCACCACCGAGTCAGCTCAAGGACACCTGGCTGCTGGTGCGAAGAAGGTCGTGATGTCAGCTCCGTCCAAAGATGACACACCCATGTTCGTCTGTGGAGTGAACACCGACTCGTACAAGGGGGAGGAGATCGTCTCGAACGCTTCTTGCACCACGAACTGCCTTGCTCCGCTGGCGAAGGTGCTTCACGACAGCTTCGGAATCAAGCGTGGCCTGATGACAACGGTTCACGCTGCAACGGCGACGCAGAAGACAGTCGACGGCCCGTCCGCAAAAGACTGGCGCGGCGGTCGCGGCATTCTCGAGAACATCATCCCCTCTTCAACCGGTGCAGCGAAGGCAGTCGGTCGGGTCATTCCGGCGCTGAACGGCAAGCTCACCGGCATGGCATTCCGAGTTCCGACCTCGGACGTCTCTGTCGTCGATCTGACCGCTGAGCTTGAGCGGCCCGCAACCTACGACCAAATTTGCGCGGCGATGAAGGCTGCATCAGAAGGCCCGCTCAAGGGTATCATGGGCTACACCGATGACTCTGTCGTCGCTACTGACTTCCGCGGTGAGACCTGCACCTCGGTGTTTGATGCCACTGCGGGGATCCAGCTCGACTCAACCTTCGTCAAGGTCGTGGCATGGTACGACAACGAGTGGGGTTACTCATCCAAGGTCCTCGATCTGGTGAAGGTCATCGCTCGCTAAGCTGAGAAACCAACTCATGCTGGGACTGACTTCCCGGTACGTGTGCAGAAGGTCCGGACTCGTTGAGTTCGGGCCTTTTGTCCATTTGGCCCTTGCCGACTGTGCTGCCTGGGGCCGAGTATTCGAGCATGATGTGGTTTTCAGCGCTCGTGGCGGCCTTGGTATTGACCCTAGGGTGCGCGGTGCCGGTTCCCGCCGAAGCCCCGACAGAGCGGTGCAATGACGGCAGCCGCTGCAGTGAAAGCCGCAGCGCGCACCCTGATGCGGCTGAGCTTGCGGCCCCGCCGCCGCTGTCACCGGTCCCGGTCTACTCCACTGACCCGAGCTGGGGACACCCGGATGCGCCGGTGACGATTCTCTACGCTTCGGACTTCGAGTGCCCCTTTTGTGCACGCGTTGTGCCGACCCTTAGCCAGCTGCAGGAACTCTATGGGCCGGCGAAGATCCGCATCGTCTTCAAGCATCACCCGCTGCCGTTTCATCGCATGGCTCGGCCTGCCCACCTGGCCGCGATCATCGTCACGCGACTGGGAGGTAGCGACGCCTTTTGGCGCTTTCATCACGAAGCGTTCGCCAGCGATGAGGCGCTGAGCCCCGCTGCATTCGAAAGGTGGGCTATCGCCGCGGGTGTGGACGCCGCGAAGTTCAAGCGGGCCTACGCGGATCCCACCGTTGCAGATACACAAGTCCTAGAGACCCACCTGAACGACAACTCTCGGCTAGGCATCAACGGCACGCCCGCCTTCCTCATCAATGGGCGCGGGCTCACCGGCGCTCAGCCGCTCAGCGAGTTCCGGCAAATCGTTGACGAAGAGTTGGCAGCGGCCCAGTCTCTCCAGGACTCTGGCGTTCTTGCGAGTCATGTGAGCGCGCAGCGGACGGCTCTGAACCTGCCTGGCGGAGGTGTTGAAGGTCGGGTCCCTGGCGCTGAGGTCCCTCAGGAACGAGACGCCATGGTTTGGGCGGTGCCAGTAGCAAACACCGATCCTCAGCGCGGAGCGGCGGATGCGCTCGTGACGATTGTGCTCTTCAGCGACTTCGAGTGTCCCTTCTGCCAGCGCGTGAACCCAACTCTGGCGACCCTGCTGCGCGAGCACGGGACAGATCTGCGAGTCGTTTGGAAAGACAACCCACTGCCATTTCATCCAAACGCGCGGCGTGCCGCGGCGCTAGCACGCTTCGCTTACGAAAAAGGGGGTAACCCGCTGTTCTGGGCGGCCCACGACCTGTTGTTCGCTGACCAGCAGGACCTTGGTGACCCATTGTTTGAGAGGATTGCGACACAACTCAAGTTCTCTTGGACTGGGGCAAAGCGTGCGCTGGACAGCGGTAAGTACGACGCGTTGTTCGCGGAGTCGCAGGACTTGGCGTCGTCCTTTGACGCGCAGGGTACCCCCCACTTCTTTATCAACGGCAAGCGACTGAGCGGGGCTCAGCCCATCGAGGCGTTTCGTGCTCTGGTCGAGGAGCGCCTGGCTGCAGCGCACGCGCTGGTTGCGGCCGGGACGGCGCGCGCGCAGGTCTATGGCGCGACCATCGCAGCGGGAGAACAAGCGCCGCCTCCTGAGCAAGTTTCGTTGCCCGAGCCAAGCCGCGCCCACCCGCGTACAGGGGCGAGGGCACCCAAGATCGTGATTCAAGCGTTCACCGACTACGAGTGCCCATTTTGCGGTCGGGCCAACAGCACGCTGGAGCAGTTGCTGAAGGCCGACCCAAACGGCACCCAGGTCGTTTGGCGGAGTCTGCCATTGCCGTTTCACCCAAACGCGCAGCTGGCAGCAGAGGCCGCCCAAGAGGTATTCGCGCAGAAGGGCAGTCAGATATTTTCAAGGTATCAAGCGCTGTTATTCCGAAACCAGCAAGCGCTGGGAAGGGCCCAGCTTGAAGCGTACGCCGCCGAAGTAGGCATCAATCTGCAGCGCTTCAGACAAGCGTTGGACGAGCACATCCACTTGGCTATGATCGAAGCGGACCTGAAGGTCGCAGAAGTTGCTGGCATTCAGGGGACTCCGACCTTCGTTATCAACGGGTACCTAGTTTCCGGAGCGCAGCCCTACGACGTGTTTCGCCGGGTCATCCGCCACGCGCTTCGCCAAGAAGCCCCAGACACGGCGCGTTAGAGGCGCTAGGCTTAACGCTTGGGCCTCGGGCGCCTGGGAGTTCCGGTCGAGTAGCTCGCTTTGCCGAAGGTCCCGCCTCGGCGATGGGGGCCCTCGCTAAGCGCCGGTTTCGAAATCACCGCCGCCCGCTGCTTGCTCAAGAACGCTTCAAACTCCGGCGGGGTTGGAACGGTGAACTCTTGATGCTTTCGGTATTCGGGGTGCGTGAAGCTTAGGTATTGCGCGTGGAGCAGCGTGCGAGCGCAGGTTAACCACGGCCCGGAAAACCCCTGGGTGTAGAGGGGTTCGCCGACGAGGGGGTGCCCGATTTCGGAGAGGTGAATGCGGATTTGGTGAGTGCGCCCGGTCTCGAGCTGACAGCGAATGACAGAGCAGTGTTCGAGTTGTTCTTCGAGGGTGACGTGGGTGACGCTCCAGGTGCCGATGTTCGGATCTCTGGTCACGCCCCGGGTTCCGTCGCCGCGATCGCGCACAATGCGGAACCGGAGCGTTCCTGGGTGGACCGCCCCGTGGGCGACCGCCGTGTAGAAGCGCCCGGTCGTATGCTCGCGGAACTGATTTTTCAGCTCAGCTTGGGCGGCCTTGCTGCGGGCGAACATCATCACGCCTGAAGTCACCTTGTCCAAGCGGTGCACGACAAAGAGCGGGGGGACCGGCCGCTTCTCTAGCTTGCTCAGTCGCACGCGAAGCTCGGACTGTAGGCTTGTTTCTTCGCGTTCGTGGTCGACCGAGCTGATGCCAGAAGGTTTGTTCACCACGACGAGGTGGTGATCGCGGTAGAGGATGCCAGCGTCTTGGCCCGAGCTGTTGCCCTGCTGGCGTGGGGCCGACATTTGTATTTCGACTAGTTGACCGGGTCGGACGAGCGAGCGCGTGTCGAGCTGGCGCTGCCCGTCGACAAGCACCTTGCCGGTCTGGATCAACTGGCGCACGTCGTTCCAACTTGCTGACGCAAACTGCAGTCGAAGGGCCCGGTCTAAAGGAAACGCCTCGGCTGCGCCGTGAGCGAACGATTGGCTCTTGAACTGCATCAGGACGGGTCTTAGCGCAGCCCAGGAAGCAGCGGTAGCAGTGCTTTGGCTGAGGGCGCGCAGGGGACGCGTTGCGGGGCGCGGCTTGCGTCCGGCGGCGGGCCTGGAGGTCCCTGAAGAGCGAAGCTTGGCAGCTAGAAGCTTGGCAGGATCACGGCTAGCTACCGTGAAACATCGGGTGAGATCTTGCGGGGGACGGCCGGCTACGCTTAGCTGACCGCGTGTCTCCGCGTGCTCGCCTTGTCCTGTGGCCCTGGGTATCTAGGGCGCAGCTGGCCGTCGCGCGGCTGAGTGTGGCGCGGCTGAGTGCTGCACGGCTGAGCGTGGCGCCTCTCAGCGCTTTGCTGCTGAGTGTCGCGTGCGCCGGTCCGGTGACGACTATGGATGCGCCAGCGCCGCAACGTGACGCGAGCGCAGCCGAGCTCGTCGTCGAGACTCCGGGCGCGCCGCGGGACGCCGGTCGGGAAGCGCCGGCACTGGACGCAGAGCGGCGCGACCCCACCCAAAGCGAGCCCATACAGGGACTGGAGTTTCGACTCGCGACCTGGAACTTAGGAGTGTTTGGACCGACCAAGGCCGCGCGTCGCGAAGACGTTGCGAAGATCGCCGAAATCATCGGCGCCTACGAGCTTGTCGCAGTGCAAGAGATCAAGGATATCAGCGGAGGCGCAGCTCAAGTCCTGAAGCGAGCTGTGGAGAGCGACCTCTCCGCTCCGTATGCGACGCTTGTCAGCGGGCGTAGCGGCGTACAGGCGGACGACACCGTCGCCTCGCAGGAGCAGTACGCGTTTATCTTTCGTAGTGACCTGTTCGAGGTGACGGAACCCCCGCCGCGGCTGTTTCCTGATCACGACAATGACTATTTTCAGCGCGAGCCGTTCGTTGCCAAGTTTCGGTTGAGCGGCGCGACTGATGCGGCGTTTGTTGTCGTCAATGTCCACACTGCGCCGGGTGCGGCGGCAGATGAGCTCCAGGCTCTGCATCATGTGGTGAGCTGGGCTGCGGCGGAGTACGGCGAGACCGACGTGATCGTGCTTGGGGACTTCAACGCCGCGTGCGACTACGTCTCGCCCGAACAACTCGGGGATCTCGAATTGCGTGCGGACCAGTTTCAGTGGCTGATCCCTGACGAAGCGGACACGAACCACTTTGAGCCAACTAGCTGCGCCTACGACCGCGTGGTGCTGACGAGTCACACGCTTGACTGGTTGAGCTTCAGTGGCTGGGGGGTCGACCGACCTTTCGAGGACCGAAGGATTTCCGACCATTGGCCTGTGTGGGTGCGCTTCAGCGTCTCGGGGCGCTGAGGCGCGTCACACCCCCACGGGCGGAGCGCGTCAAAGACCGAGGTCGCGCCACGCCACCATCCCGCCGGACAGGTTGGCGACCTGGGCGTAACCGGCTTTGGCCAAAATCACAGTAGCCATGGCGGCCCGTTTACCTGTCTGACAGACAGCGATCACAGGCTTGTCTCGGGGGACCTCCTGCGTGCGCGCCCTGAGCTCATCCAGCGGGATAAGCTGGGCATCTGGGATGTGGCCGAGCTCGCCGCGGAACTCGGCTTCAGAGCGGACGTCGAGGACGTGGACCTGGTTCCTTTGGCGCGCTACCCAATCGGCGCTGATCTCGGGCAGGCCCGCGTAGGTTGTGACGACCGGTGCCCAGCTGACCTCAGCCGGTGGCTGAACTGCACCCTGGGGCTGGCCACAAAGCATGTTCGCCGGAACCGCCACTGCGATTTGTTTTGGATGGGGTAGTCCTAGGTTCTGCATGTAGCCCACGAAGTCTTCTTCGCGCGCGCCGCCGCCGATCCTTGGGTTAAACGCGCGCTCCTCCCCGATGGTGCTAGCCGTGCGCCCGTCGTAATCGTGTCCGGGGTACACGAGGCAGTCATCACTCAGCGAGAACAATTGTTCGTGAATCGACCGGTAAAGCAGGTGAGCGTCGCCTTGCTGGAAGTCTGTGCGGCCAGCGCCGCGCACTAGAAGGGCGTCTCCGGTGAAGACCCGCCCGCGATCGCCGCTCAAGAAACAGCTGCAGCCGTCCGTGTGTCCTGGCGTCGAGCGCACCTCAAGCCAAGAATCGCCGAAACGCACGACGTCGCCGTGCTTCAGTGGGACGTCTACGTTGTCAGCACCGACGGCCGCAGACACGGCGATCTGACTACCGTAGGCTTGTTTCATCAGCCAAGCGCCCGTCACGTGATCGGCGTGACAGTGAGTGTCTAGAGTGTACACCAGCTTCAGCCCTAGCTCACGCACCAAAGCCGCGTCTCGTCGATGCTGTTCAAACACCGGATCGATAAGCACCGCCTCTTTGGTCGCTGGATCGCCTAGCAAGTAGGTATAGGTGCTGGAGGCCGAGTCGTAGAGTTGCCGAAAGATCAAAGGTCTCATCCCGCTGAAGTAGGTATCAGTTCAGCGGGAGACTAAGGCCTCGCTCGCGCGGCGTCCAGTGGTCGCCCCACGTCGCGGCGAGCCCCTCCCCCGGGTCAGGTAGCCCGGGGCAAACGACCCACGACCGCCTTGACTTGACCGCTCCTGGCGGTTGCCCGAACGGGGGTTCGGCAAGCTTCGTGTGTTCCCTAGAGCTCGTACACCGCCTGATTCTTAGGCGCGTTAGTCGCAATAATGTTGTCGATGTCTTCCGACAGCTTCCTGATTAGCTCAGCGTGCTTGGCGTCTTTGGCTAGGTTGGTGTGCTGGAGTTCATCTGCGATCATGTCGTAGAGTTCGTATTCGTAGGCGCCCGCCTTGCCATGGCGAATCAAGCTCCACCGCTGGGTCCGAAGGGCGTCGGCGCCGTTGGACCAGCTAGACAACGCCCAGCCTACATGACTTGGGTTGTTGGGATTGACGAGCAACGGCACCAAGCTCTGACCAGCTAGTACGCCGGGTGCGACTTTCAGACCGTTGAGCTCAACCAACGTGGGGTAGATGTCCTGCAGAGACACGGGCTCGGTGGTCTCGCCAGCCACACCGAGGCTTGGGTCGTAGATGATGAGCGGAGTCCTGGTCGCCTCCTCCCATAGGGTAGCCTTTCCCCAGTGGCCCTTCTCACCCAGATGCCACCCGTGGTCGCCCATGAAGACGATGATCGTGTTGTCCTTATGCGGACTCTTTTCAAGCGCATCAAGCACATGTCCGATGCATTCATCCGCGAAACTTAGAGCCGCTAGGTAAGCCTGGAGGCCCTTCTGAGTGCTACCCGTGCGGAGAAATTCCAAGTGGTCAAGCCCACCTATTGGACTTGGGATGTCATCGAGGTCATCAGCCTTGTAGACGGGTTCTACGATCGTTCCCTCAGGGTACAGATCAAAGTACTTTTTCGGAACGAACCAGGGCTGGTGTGGCTTGTGCGCCCCATACGCAAAGAAGAACGGCTTGTCTTGCTTCTGAGTCAGTTGCGCGGCAATAAACTCGGCCGACTGGAAATCCGCCGTGTGCGCGGTGTCTTCCTTCGTGTAGCCCCATTCCATCCCCTCTGCGGCGTACCCGGTCAGCATCATCCCGTGAGTCGAGACGTAATCGCTTGGGACGGCGGTGCCTCCTTTGGGTAGCTCTGTGTCCCAGGAGTCCGGGTGCAAGTTGGTCGGCGTATGAAAAATCTTCCCCGCTCGGGAGGAGAAGTATCCTTGTTCCTTGAAGAACTGCGGAAGCGTCTTTCGGTCTTTCAGTTCGGGTACATCCCTGAAGTCTACGTCCATGTTTCCCCACTGTTTGCTGTCGTGGGGCCGCATCCCGAGGAGCATAGCGGTACGTGAGGGGAGGCACACGGGGACTGGCGCATACGCGTTCCTGAACACCAGCCCTTTGGCTGCAAGCTTCGCGATGTTCGGAGTCTTCGCTTGAGGATGACCGCCGAACGGCTGGACCCAGTCGTTCATGTCGTCGGCCATGATGAACAATACGTTCTTCTTGCCGAAAGCGGGTATGACTGGCGGAGCGCCCCCGGCAGATGTGGCGCCGCCAGCAGCTTGTCCCCCTCCAGTACCTCCGCTGCCGCCCGTGGAGGCGTTGCCTCCTATCGCAACAGGGTTCGGGGACACGGGTGCGGGGGCACCGCCCGTCGACCGGCTCGGGCTGCTAGTCTCGCCGCCTGAGCCGGTCTGCTGATGGTTTGGGCTCCCTCCATCCGCGATCTGAGGGCTGGTGGTGGCGGACACGACCGGGGGCTCGCCTGACTTCGAGTCGGGCTGGCCGCACGCAGCGGCGGCGAAGACCGCCGCAAGCACGCCAAATACTGAGACACGTAGGGAAGGGAAGTCCTGCAGGAGCATGCCGCGGACACTATATTGAGCGCTCGTGCTCAGCTATAGAGAAGCGCAAGGTATTGATGTTCGAGTTCAGTGGTAACCGTGTGTCTATTCGCTGTGAGTTAAAAGTGAATTACAGAAAATATGATGCGCTTTTATCGGCTCAAGGTACAGCCTAAGCCAGAAGAGCTAGCTTCGGTCGCCAGGAGGGTATAGGTAGCCCGCTTCGAGCCCGCCCGGGCAGGCATGCGCTAGCGCAAAGACACGGGTATGGAACGCACTCGAGGCGAGCAGACTCTGCTCGCCTCGTCGTGAGCGCTAGAGCTCAGAGCTCAGGGTTCAAACGCCTGGGTGCTGACCGGAGCGTTGGTCTTGATGATGTTGTCGATCTCCTTCGAGAGCGCCGTCACGGTTGCAGCATGCGCCGGCAGGTTGGCGAGGTTCTTGTGCTGCAGCTGATCGGCCACCATATCGTAGAGCTCGTACTGGTAACCTCCGGCCATGCCATGGCGGATCAAGCTCCAACGTTCTGTGCGAAGTGCTTCGCCGCCGTCGGCCCAGCTCACCAGTGCCCATCCTACGTGTTTGGAACCCGCGGGATCCAAGAGCAGGGGCACGAGGCTATGCCCTGCGAGGGGAGTCGGCGCCGAGCCCAGTCCATTCAGCTCAATAAGCGTTGGGTAGAGGTCCTGCAGAGACACGGGTTCGTTGGTGACACCTGGACGTCCGATGCTCGGATCGTAGATAACGAGGGGCGTCCTGGTGGCCTCTTCCCAGAGCGTCGCTTTCCCCCAGTGCTGCTTCTCACCCAGATGCCAGCCATGATCGCCCATGATCAACACGATGGTGTTGTCTTTGTGCGGACCGCGCTCAAGTGCGTCCAAGACGTGACCGATGCAGTCGTCAGCGAAGGCTATGTTGGCCAAGTAGGCCTGAACCGCTTTCTGCCAGTTCTTCTTCGCTTGGGATTCGGGGAGCAAGAACTGCACCTGGCTGTCGTTGCTCATCCGGCCCTCGGCTGGGATATCATCCTGGTCGTTGTTGTCCACAGTGGGCAACTGGATGCTGTCCAGGGGGAACATGTCGAAGTACTTCTGCGGAACGAACCACGCCAAGTGCGGTTTGGAGGCCCCGTACGCGAAGAAGAAGGGCTTATCTTGAGGTTTCTCCAGCTCTGCTGCGATGTAGTCGGCCCCCTGCCAATCACCCTGCTCTTCGGTGGTGCCGTCGTTCGGTCCCCAGTTCAGCAGGTCGCCATGAGCCCCCGCAAACGTCATCCCATGGTCAGGTACGACATTGGGCTTCTTGGCGCCCTTCGCCCCGAGAAACTCTGCGTCCCACGAGTCCGAATCGGTATCAGCGCCCTCTTCATGAAAGATCTTGCCCGCGCCGAGAGCCCGGTACCCCTGACTCATGAAGTACTGAGGGAGCGTGACCCGGTTCGCCAGCCCTGGCAACGTTCTAAAGTGGGGATCATCGTTGCCCCAGATCTTGCTGTCATGGGGCCTCAGGCCGGTAAGCATCGCGGTGCGTGAGGGCTGGCACACTGGAACCGCAGCGTGGGCGCTGTTGAAGACCACACCTTTCGCCGCCAACTTCGCGATATTCGGCGTCTTGCCCTGTGGATGTCCGCCGAAGGGCTGAGCCCAGTCGTTCATGTCATCCGCCATAATGAGCAGCACGTTCTTCTTCTTGAACGGGGGCAGATCTGGCGGGGCACCCCCGCTTGAGGTGTTGCCGCCGCCTCCCCCGGTTGCCGTGTTACCTCCCGCGTTGCCTCGGGCACCTCCGGCCGCAGTGTTACCACCTTGGGCGACGCCGCCCCCTTCGCCCGTGGTCCCACCGACGTTCCCAGTGGGGGGAGGCGGAACAACCCGAGCACCGCCCTGCCCAGCCGGTGGTGGGGAAGGCTCTGGGTCGCCTCCGGAGCCGTCACTACGGCCGCCAGCCCCTCCGCTCGAGCCGCCTGCGGGGTCCTGAGTTTGAGACTCACTCGAACAGCCAACTGCGACTAATAGGGCACACACTAAACCGATGCGGCAACGGAGTCGCCGAGAAGCGGGCAGTGCGGAGATGTTGGGAAGAGTGAGCATTGTAGGTATGACGCCTTTCTGGGTCGCTACTTTCACGACCTTGTGCAGTATTTTTCTGAGCCGATATCGTCGACTCGACGTACTTCTGGAGCGACGCTGCTAGATGAACCTGTAGCCGCTTGTTTAGACCGCGCCCGCTGACTGTTGACCCATCGCCTGGGTCAGTGCTTTGCGAGCACGGCTGAGGCGCGTCTGCGCCGCTGCTGCGGTTATCCCGAGGATGTCACCCACTTCATTGGAGTAGTAGCCGCGAAGATCCATATCCAAGGCGTTTGAGTACGCTGGGCTGAGTTCAGCTAGAGCCCGCTGAACTCGGTGAACGTCGGCGCGATGTTGGAGCGTCAGGTCGAGGTCCATGCCCGTAGCTAGGTTGACGACCTCTGGGGCGTCCGGGTCGACTAGTTTGTGAACCGAGCGTTCCCGCACGCGGCGCCGCAAGAAGTCCACCGCAACGCGGGTCGCAATCAGCCACGCCCAGGACTCCAGCGTGGTTCGGCCCTCGAACTGTCCGCGCCTCAAGCTGAGCAGGAGGCGCTCGAAAGACTGTTGAACCAGGTCCTCTCTGTAGTCAGAGTGACTGGAGGCCGTGCGCCGAGTGGCAGCTCGAATCGGCGCAATAACGATGCCGTACAAGGCGTTCGCTGCCCATGTTTCACCTCGACCAAGGCCGTCGATGACCTCTCGTTGGCTATATTTCGCCTGCATAGTTGGTCCCTGCGGTAGCGCACCCGTGCGCTGCGCCAGGTCAGACGTGGCCGAGCACTGCTATGGACCAACGCACCACCTCACCGGTGTTTCGCAGTGTTCCGACTTGATACCCTCCCCCTCGATTCGTCTCAGACCAATGCTGCAGGCAGACGTTGTAAGGGGGGTCAGACGATCGGACCTCCCGATTGCGACACGGTGATTCTACGATTTGTTGAGAATGGACTATCGGGTTAGGTTGACCGGCCAGCGTGCGCGCGGAGAGCCGAGCGCCTAAATTCTTTGGGAGTACCTCGCTAGCCGCTGTGTCATCCTGCCGCCTATGATCGCATACCGTGGTTTCAATTCGCTCGCGCGCGGCACCGCGCTCGCTAGCTTCATTCTTGTGGGTGTTGGCTGTACCTCCGCTGAGCAAGCGGACGTTCCCGAGGGTCAGGGGTCCCCGACTGGCGGCGCTGGGCCGACAGCTACGCCGACGATGTTGCCTCCCCCTCCAACCACGCCACCCGACACTAGTAACACGGCGGAACCCCCCGTCGGCCCGGACCCCACGGGTCCTGTAGAGCCTGAGCCCATGCCAACGGACAAACCTCCTGTTGATCCGCCGCTAATGATGACCGACGTAGACCTGAATGTTCGTGGTCGGATAACAGATAGCGCTGGCGCTGGGATCAAGGACTGCCCTATGAAGCTAGGAACTGCGGAGACGCTGACTGGCGCTGACGGTAGCTACGAGCTCAAGATGACAGCAAAGGTGGAGAA
>JBDKJZ010000043.1:0-18444 GCA_039796375.1 Pseudomonadota bacterium | reverse complement strand
AACCCGCGAAGCGCTGATGGCCCTGGGTGAAGAAGAACGGGTGATCCGAGCCAACGGCGCTAGGCCTGCCTGAGCCGCTCGCCCGGCTGCGAAGTGACCGCCGACTGCTGACGCGGTCTGGCGCTTCACGGTGCCCGGCGCTAACATCGCGCTCTTGAACGCCTTCTTGTCACTTGCCGCGCTGTTATCTCTGTCGCTGCTCCTGGGCTGCGACAACACCCCGAGACCTAACGCTGCTGTCCCAGTTGGGGCGCAGGCCCAAACGGGACCCCTGCCGCAGACAGCGCCGGAATCCGGTGCGAAGCTGCGCTGGGATCCGCTCCCCGCTGAGCCCCGGGAAGCGCGCCTGGCAGGGCTGCTCAGCCGAGCGCTGCCCCAAGACCACCTGCGCAAGCTTCAGCTCGACGATGAGCTATCCAAGGCGGCGTTCGAGCTGTTCATGAAGCACCTCGACGGCGGGAAGCTGTATTTGTTGAAGGAGCACACGGACGCCCTGGCTGGCCACGCGACGCAGATGGACGACCAGCTCATCGCTGGGGATCTTTTGCTCGGAAGACTCGCCGCGGCTTTGTTCCTTGAGCGTGTCCAGGTCGTCGAGAAGATAGTCATTGAACTCCTCAAGGCGCCGTTTGACTTCTCAACGAAGGAGTTCTTCGAGGCCGATGCCGAGAAGCGCGACTACGCCAAGACCGAGCAGGAGCTGACCGATCTGTGGCGGCGCTCGCTGAAGGCTCAGCTGCTGGAGCGCATCGCTCAAATGGAGCGCGCGAGCGAGAGTCTTTCAAAGAGTCGGGGCGACTCCCCTGAAGCCCAGAATGCCATCGAGACCCGCCGAGAAAAGATCCCTGAGTCGCTTGAGGGCAAAGAAAAAAAAGCGCGCGAGGAGCTCGCCGACACCTACTCGGGCCGCTTTCGAAGACTCAGCAAGCCGGAACCCCTGGAGTCTACCGAACGCTTCCTGAACGCGATCGCGGCCAGCTACGACCCTCACACTCACTATCTGGCACCTGCCGACAAAGCGAACTTCGAGATCGATATGACCGGCTCGCTGGAGGGGATCGGCGCGGTTCTCTCGGAGAGCGATCACTTCGTTGCGGTGCGTGAGCTAGTGCCCGGTGGAGCGAGCTGGCGTCAGGGCGACCTCGAGCCAGGCGATTTGATTCTCTCCGTCGCCCAAGAGAAAGCCGAGCCCGTAGACGTCGCCGATATGCGTATCAACGACGTCGTCAAAATGATTCGCGGGCCACGAGGAACGCGCGTCGGACTCAGCGTCAAGAAACCCGATGGGCGCATCAAGCTGATTGAAATCATACGTGACGTCGTCGAGATTGAGGCAGCCTACGCCCGGGGCGCACTGCTCACGCTCAAGGGCCAGGCTCGCACGCTCGGCTACATCGACCTTCCCAGCTTCTATGGTAGCCGCGATGCCGGCGCCACAGGACACACGGCTGCAGGAGACGTGCGCAAGCTGGTCACCGAATTCGCCAAGCAAAAGGTCCCTGGGTTGATCGTGGATCTGCGCGGGAATGGTGGGGGTTTGCTCAGCGCGGCCGTCGAGATCAGCGGACTCTTCATCAAGACCGGGCCCATCGTGCAAACGCGCCGCTCAGATGGGTTCACGCAAGTTCTGAACGACCCGGATCCCGAGGTCGTTTATCCGGGCCACGTCGTCGTCCTCGTGAACCAAACCAGCGCCTCCGCGTCAGAGATTCTAGCGGCGGCTCTGCAAGACTACGGGCGCGCGATGATCGTGGGCACCGGACAGACCCATGGGAAGGGCAGCGTACAGACGGTGCTCGACCTCGATCGAGCCGGGCCGGGTGCGGGTTCGCCCCTGGGCATGCTCAAGCTAACTATCCAGCAGTTCTACGGAGTCGACGGGGACTCCACCCAATGGCGAGGCGTCACGCCTGACCTTCTGCTGCCCGACCCATTCCGACATATCGAGCTAGGTGAACGGTTCCTGGACCGCTCATTGCCGGCTGACTCTATTAAGCCGCTAGCTTTTGACCGTTGGCAAACAACACCCTTCGATCTCGAGGGGCTACGCGTCGCCAGCGCCAAGCGCATCAGCGCAGTCGCGGACTTCGGAAAGCTCGCGGCGCGCACTGAGTACTTCAAAGAGCGCAACAAAGACACGCTCATCCCCCTGGAGCGCTCCGACTGGTCCAAGCGCCGCGAAGCCCAGGAAGCAGCGCTGAAGCAGCTGGCCATCGATGATTCCTCCAAAGACGCCCCTGAGCGATTCAAAGTGCGGGCCCTAGCCGGCACCGATGGTGAAACGAAAACCGACAGCTCCGGTCGCAAGGGTTCCGCCGCGGAACGCCTTGAAAACTGGCGCAAGAACAAAGCGCGCGACCCCTGGCTTGAGGAGACGCTGAGGGTCCTCTCGGACACCGTTCAGGGCACTCCTTGACTAGAATTTTCCAATTTCGGCGGCAACTTATGGACTTCGCAAAGAAGTCTCGACCCACCCCTTACCCGCCGTGACACCTTTCCATTGGAACTTAGGCACCATGCGAAATACCCCATTTTTTCTGCTCATTGCGCTGGCTGGTTGCTCGGGGGATCCTGGCTCCGACACAGAGACCACCGTCGAAGGCGCCCCGAGCGTCCCGTCCCCGACGACGCCCGCCACAGATATGCCCCCACCACCACCGCCGCCAGCCCCAGGGGTGACGGCCCATGAGTCACTCGCTGCGCGGCTCACTAAAGCGCAGCTGAGGCATACGGTGCTGGATGTCCTCGGCGTCACCGTTGACGACGCTATCCTCAGTCAGATCCCGAACGACATAGTCAAAGAGGACGGGTTCGTGACTGCCACCGCAGCGCAACCTTTGGCGGCGAATCACTTGCTGGGTTATGGCGCGGTTGCCAAGTCAGTCGCCGCTCAGGTGGACCCGACAGCCTCCGCGACTGCGCTAGCTCAGTGCGCAGACACGAGCGCCGCATGCGCGACCAACCTCGTCGCCCGACTCGGATTGAAGCTGTTTCGCCGGCCGCTGCTCGCTGAAGAGTCGATGCGTTTTCAGACCCTGTTTACGACGCTCAGCGCTGTCGAAGGCGCTACGTTCGACCAGGTCTACCGCGGGCTGTTAACTGCAATGCTGCAGTCTCCGCAGTTCTTGTACAAGCTCGAGTTCGAGACCCTGGGCACCGCGGGCGCGGCTCGGACGACCACCGGCTTTGAGCTCGCGTCGCGCTTGTCGTACTTCCTGTGGCAGTCTGCGCCCGACGACACGCTTCTGGCCTTCGCGGCAGAAGTCGACGCTGGCGGTGGTAGCGTCGACGCCGCTAAGCTCCAAGCCCAGGTAGAGCGCATGATGTTGGACACTACTCGCCTCAATCGCGCCCGCGACACATTCTGGGGAGACTACACCCACGCGTCCGCTGCGTCGTTCCAAGGCGCGACACCCGAACTCGCCGCAGAACTTCGCCAAAGCGTGCTGGCGACGTTCAACCGCCTCGCGGGCGAGGGGGCTCCTGAGGCCCCGCTGCAGGGGATGTTCACTGCGACCAAGATGCTGCTCACCCCGAAGGTCGCTGAACTCATCGGTCTGCCCAGCGCAGGCGAGGGCCCTCAGGAGTACGACACGGGCGCGTTGCCGCAGCGCGTAGGGCTGCTGACCCATCCAGGGTTCCTGGCGGCTATCGGCTCCACGTCCTTCGTAGGGCGCGGGTTGGTCTTTACACAGCGAGTGTTGTGCCGGGAAATACCCGATCCACCCGACGGCATTCAATTGATGATCGCCGATACCCAAACGAATACCCGCAGCTTGACCCCTAAACAGGCGTCCGAATACCGCTTCGGACTGGGGGCACCGTGCGACGTCTGTCACAAGGCCTTCGAACCGATTGCGTACGCTTTCGAACAGTTTGACGTGATGGGCGTTCATACCGAGAAAGACGCGATGGCTCGGGACCTGTTCACGGCAGGCTACCTGCAGGGGGACATTGGTTCGATGGACTCGCTCGGAGAGTACAAGGGGGTTTCGGACCTAATGAACCTCCTGTTCGCGTCGGAAGAAACCTCGAAGTGCTTTGTCGGCAACATGCTTGAGTTCGCGTCAGGACGAAATCCTGATCGCGATGACAGCGAGGCAATCGTCACTGCGCACGCCGCGTTCAAACAGGGAGGTGGCGCCTTCAGCCACTTGGTGCGCTCCATCGCGTCCGCGCCGACCATGCAGGCCCTGAAGGTTGCTCCCCCCGCCCAGTAAGAGGAATTGGAAGTCCCATGAAGACAACATTGAATAGACGGTTATTCTTGCGCGGAGCCGGCTCCGTGTTGATCGGCTTGCCCCTGCTTGAGGAGTTCACGGGTTCGAGCTTGCACGCGCAAGCCGGAGCGATGCCCACCCGCGTGCTCACGATGTCCTTTGGCCTCGGGATCGATAGGCCTCTTCAGGCTGAAGGCGCCCTGGGCCCCTTGGCTCCTCTGCTGAAGTTCGCGTCTAAGTCGGCCTTCTTCTCAAACCTGGAGAACGCCTCCCTAGCTGGGCAGGGCACCGTGCATTTCAACAACGCGGCGACCCAGTTCACCGGCGTGAAACAGCAGGGCCAAGCGCAGGCCGGCGGCCCGTCGCTGGAGCAGATCTTTAAGAAGCACCTGCATCCCATGGCCGTGCCGACCATTGGCGGTGTGGCCTCGAAGTCCGCAGGGATTTGGTCTCGCACCGGAGCTATCACCCAATACGTGAGGCACTGGAACGACAACGGCGGTCCTGGCGAGCTGCCCCAGCGGCGCCCGAGCGTCATATTCAAAGACCTGTTCGGCAGCCTCAAACCGCAAGATATGATGCCCCCGGTTGACGCACCGCCGGATCCCCAAGCGGCCATCCAAAGGAAGCTTGACGTCAGCGTGCTGGACTCAGTGAAAGCTGAATACGACACGTTGAAAGGCCCTCGGTCGTATTTGGGAACTGCGTCCAAGGGACGCATTGATGCGCATTTGACTCAGCTCCGAGAAGTCGAGACTCAGCTCCTGGGCGCAGATCAGGTGGGCGGCATGATCGCAGCCGGCGAGTGCCAGCTACCCATCGCAGCCGACTACACGGACCCCTCGGCGGTGACCTTCTACGACGCCCAAATGGGCGCTGTAGGTGGTCCAACTGTTCCGTGGGAAGATGCCGAAAAAGCGTTCCGCCTGAGCGGCGACTTATTCGCTCTCGGCATGAGCTGTGACGCATTGCGCTTTGGCAGCATGGTATTCGTCGGCGCGGGTGAGCACCTTCGTTTCCAAGGGAACTACACATCGCCAGTCGGAACCCGGGACTTCTCAAGCGACTTTCAGGGCGGATCGCCACATGACGCCATTTTCCACAATTATGTTGAAGAAGCGGTACGCGTGTATCAGTACTACGCCGTCAGTCAGCTGGCGTACGTACTCGAGAAGATGGACTCAATCATTGAGCCCAACCAGAAGACCCTGCTCGACAACACTGTTGTCGTTATCGGCACTGAGTACGGACGTAACCACGAAGGTAACCAAGGGATCTTCCACGCGGTGGTCGGCGGTAACGGCAAGTTCAAACCCGGCCAGAATGACGAGAACCTGAGCGTAGCGGACGTCTACGCGACCGTGCTGAAAGCCTACGGCGTACCCTCAGGGATCCAGGGCAAAGAGATCACGAGCCTGCTGGCCTAACGCCAACCGGGAAATCGCGACTAGGCCGGCGACCGATAGGGCGCCGGCCTTAGCTTTTGGGAGGCACCGCTATCGGCTCGGGTAGAGCGCGAAGACGACCTGCACCAGGTCGCCGTGCAGGGACGAGTGGACACGGCTGTTAGCGCAGCTAGTAGCGCCGATGGCTTCGTTTGATGGCGGCACAAATCCGCACAAACCCAATAATAGTCCAATCCGTACGCACATTGGCACCCTGAACGCGGGCTTCAAGCGATGCTCTGACCCGAACCTGCGCCCGAGCAGAAGCGCAACGCAACACCCGACGCCGACTCCGACTCCGGGGCGGAAGCGGGGGCTGGGCGACCTGGAGACGACGCCGCACTCTGGGGGCAGTGGTGCGTTATCTTTGTACAGCTCCCGAATGTTCACCCGATCGAGCTTAGAGAGATCTCGCTTGCGGATCTCAGCCGGCGCCGAACGGGAGAACATTGTCGCTCTCCGCTCAGTGTTTTCTTCACCCAGCCCAAGAAAGTGCCCCAGCTCGTGAGTCAGCACATTCTGTAGGTCGTAAACGTTGCGTGAGTCGGACGTCAAAGTTTCCGCGGGCGCGAAGCGGTGCTCACCGTTAAAAATAATATCCGCGTCTAAAATCTGACCGAGTGACTTGTCGTAGGTGACGATCGTGATGGCGAGCGCGCCTTCCGCCTGGGCGGCACCTTCAGGCGCGAACACGATGCTATTTTCGTTCTCCTCGGCTGGGTCGTAGCCGATCTTTGCACCGCTCCCCCGCTCGACGACCAACGTGGGCAGCTCCGGGGCTGCGCCTTGCCAGGCGCTGACGGCGCTCACCGCGATATCCAGCGCGAGGGGCGAGATCTTATTGAGGGATCCGTCCACGACTAGCCGTACCACTCCGTCTCGCCAGCGCGCTCCGCCGGCCCCAGAACCATCCGAAACCCCGTCCGTCGCCGCGGCGAGGCACGCGATCCCCAACAGCGCTACCAGGGCGGAGGGTGTCGTAGCCAGGCTAGGGCCGCTGCGGGTGGAGATCACGTGGGTGTAGAACGGCAAACCGCACCGCAGCTTGAACGCCGGACCGCATGTAGGTAGAAGCAGTTCGATGAAGAACCTGCGCGACTTGGGTTTCCTCGAACTGCTGACCCCCGCGGGCAAGCCAGTGTTCTTCGAAGACGTGTGGTCGGGGAAGATCACGGTTCTCTGTTTGTTGCGACACTTCGGCTGCGTTTTCTGTTTTGAACAGGCGCACGCGCTACTGAATACGCGGACTGCGCTTGAAGACGCTGGCGCTCAGCTGGTCCTGCTAGGGAATGGTAACCCGGGCCACGCGCGCGACTTCATGAGGCACTTTGGGATGACGCAGGGGGTGTACACTGACCCGGCGCGAAACCTCTACCGACGGCTAGGCCTGAAGCACGGAATGCGCGCGACGCTCAATTGGGGTGCCACCCAACATGCGCGCAGGGCTCGTGCCGCTGGCTTTCGGGGCGCCGGGGTTCAAGGCGATGTCTGGCAACAGGGCGCGACGTTGGTCACCGCGGCAGACGGCTGCATCGTGTTCGAGCACCAGTCCCAGATCGCGGGCGATCACCCCTCCGCTGACGCGGTGCGCCAGGGGGTGCGCGACGCTCGGGCGCGCGCTACAGCCAGGGGTTGAGACTCGCAACGGCGCCCTTGGCCCGCCGCCGCGCGAGCACCACCGCCGCCAGCGCGAAGAGTGTGAGCGTCGTCAAGCTCGAGAGGGCTGCGTGGTGTAACCAGCTGGGCCATGCCGCCACCGTCCACGCCGGCGAGACGAGCGCAGCCACGATCGCGAGCGGCAGCAAGCGTCTCCAATAGAGGCCCTGCAGATAGTGCTCAGAAACCCGGGGTACGCTTCCCCGCGCCCAGAGCACAAGCAGGTACAGCAGCGTGAATTTCGCCTGAAAAAGCAGCGCGGGTCCGAGTCTTCCGTAGCGGGTCCCCCACGCAGGATCCCACGCGAAACCCCCAAGATAGAGCGCGCATATCAGCCCGCACAAGAGGAGCAGGTGTACCCACTCAAAGCTCCGCACGGCCCGGAGAAAGCCGCGGCGTAGAGCACTTTGTGAACCGCGGGAACCTTCCGCCGGAGCGACTCCGATGCATTGGAGCACGACGAGGGAGAAAAGCAGCCCACAAACAACATACGAGCTCGGGCTTCGAAAGACCGCGTATTCCCAGGGATAACCCGCCTGCTGCTCAACCAGGTCACGAAGCGACAGACTGCTCGCCGCGACAACCGCGGGGATCGCCGCGATCAACGTGACGCCCACGATCAAGAGCCCTCGGGCGACACTCCGAAGGGAGCGCCACAGCGACCAGGCGCGGCTCCCCATTCCCCCGCCGAGCATTTGTGAGACCAGCAGCGAGCTCGCGTAGAGCCCGAGGACTACCACGAGGTCCAGGTCCGCAGGCACTCGCACTAGGCCCAAGGTGAACGTCGCCCAAAAACCGCTGACCAACAGAAAGGGGACCAGGCCTCGTTCACCGGACGCTGCGACTGGCCGAGGGGGCCAACTCGGAAGCGCCCTGCCCGCCTCCCGCGGCGCTCGGTTCTGCCGGGTCAACAACCACGCGAGTGCTGGCGCCAGTGGTCCACGACTGAGCAAAAGGGCCAGCGCCGCTGCAGAGCAAACACCCAGACCCAAAGCCCACGCCCGCGCGGGACGCGGTGCATAACCGGAGACGTCGGCCTCAAGCGCAAACGGATGACGCGCGTCGCCGCGATGAACCCAGAGTGCGGCTCGGCGTTGGCCTGGGTAAGGCTCAAGGTCCGAGAGTCCCCGCGCGGTCAAGTCGCCGAACTGCACCACCCGATCGCCCGCAGATAACCCCGCACGCTGCGCCACACCGCCCTCACCGACAGCGGTGACCAGCAGCCCCTCGGCGGCAGGAGGGCGACCCATCTCAGCGCCCCAGAACTCTGCGAGCGCGCCAGGATCGGCGGGCAGCACCTGGGACTCCGGCGACGGATAGAAATCGAGTCGCGTCTCCTTGAGCCGCCCGACCACCGGTGGTGCCCCGGCTGTTTGAGGACGAAAGGCGACCGTGACATCACCGACGAAGGTCGCGTGACGCGGTTCGTTGACCCCGCAAAGTGCCTCGATCATGGCCTGAGAGAGCTGCACCGTCAGGTGCTCCCGCGACTCGGCGTAGCCAGCGCCTTCAACGAACACGGCCTCCCCCTCGGCACCGGCGCGGACGACGCGGCCCTCCAGCGTCACGCGCGCGGGCGACCCTTCAGCGAACCCTGCGCCATGAATGCTGAGCGTGTCTTGGACCTCGCTCACCGCGGGAGTCACACCCGAGACCTTAAGCAGCGCCGGCACATCGGAAACGCATGACCCGAGCAGCCCGGCGAGAACCCAGCAGGTGCAGCATCGGAGGAACTTTCGCGCCGCAGACTGGGCTGAAGCTGGGCTGGCCTGAGACACCGAGGGCATAGAACCTTGCCTACTCCAACCGGCGGAAGTGGGCGAGATTACAGCAAACAAGTCGCATGGGCAGGCGCGCGTCCCGCAGGAGCCCGCAGCTTTGCCCAAGCGTCTAGCGCCAAAGTGCGTCGCAGGCGCACAGCGTCGGGCGACGTCCGCTTGACGCCTACCCGCGGAGTTGCTTTTGTGGTGAAGCGACGGCTCCGAGAGGAGTCGCGTCAATTGAAAAGCGAACGGGGGGGGCCCAGCCGATGGCGTCATGAGTCAGCAGTCGAAACAGCGCGTCATCAAACGCTATAGCAATCGTAAGCTCTACGACACTTTGGGCAGCCGGTATGTCACGCTGCAACAGATCGCCGATATGGTACGCGCCGGCGAAGATGTTCAAATCGTTGATAATGTTACGAAAGAGGACAAAACTGAGGTCACTCTGGCGTTGATCATCAGCGAGGAGTTGAGGGAGCGGCCCAGCACAATTCCGCTGGAGTCCTTGAAGGACCTCATCCGTGTCACTAAGTCTGGGGTGCGGGCACAAAACCCGGAATAACCTAGGCTTCGCCAGGTTGCTTCTCTCCGAGGTCCAATCGTGTTCAGAAGACTCCACAGCAAGTCCTCCGCTTCAGCGAATTCTTTTAGCGATTTCAAAGAGTTTGAGCGCGAGGCGCTGAGCCACCTTGACGCGCTGATGGCCTTCGCCCGACGCCTAACTCGAAGTCAGACCGAGGCGGAGGATCTGGTGCAAGATACCTTCGTCAAGGCGCTCCGGGCGCGGGACCAGTATGAAACTGGGACGAACCTCCGGGCGTGGTTGCTCAGAATCGAGCGAAACACGTTCATCAACCGTTACCATCGCGGCTCGCTGGAGCGCTCCGTCACGACGGGTCCTCAGGCGGATCCTGTCAGCGACGCCTGGGTCAGCGCAGCCACGATGCGGGCGACTCGAGACCCTGAAGGCCAAGCGCTCAAACCTGAGCTCGCTCGGCACCTTTCGGCCGCGATCGACCGACTCCCAGAGGAGTTCCGAACCGTCGTACTGCTCGCCGACGTGGAAGAGTTTGCGTATAAAGAAATCGCGGAAACCCTCGGCTGCCCAATCGGCACCGTGATGAGCCGCCTCCACCGCGCTCGGAAGCTGCTGAAAGCGGCGCTACTGCAGCACGGGCGTGACTCGGGCTTGATCGAGCCAGAGGCGACGATCGGCGAAACGACCGGCGCCGACAAAGGCGGGGCGTCCGCAGCCATCGATCTCGACGCCTACAGAGGGCGCGTAGCCGGGCGAGGTTCGCGATGAACTGTCGGACCAATCAGTCCTTGATCGAGACCTTCGTGGACGGCGAGTTGCCGCCAGCGCAGGTGCTCGAAGTGGAGTCTCACCTGAAGGGCTGCGAGACCTGCGCTGAGTATCTCCGTTTCGCCGCGGCGTTCAAGATAAGTACTCAGGACGCGGTGCGCGCAGAGACGGTGGTGAGCGACTCGTTTCGGCAGCGGTTAGGCGCCGCCACGCGCGCCGAAGAGCTCCGCGAGAACGCGATGTTCGACTCGAGCTTCAGTGCTCGCCGGGCCGTCCCGGCCTTGGCGACCGCAGCCGCCATCCTACTTCTTTACGGCTCGCAGAACTTGGGTTGGCTCCACTCGACGCAGTCTTTGGCGCCTGGGGCCGCGACCGCCGCCGCGGTCTTTTCGCCAGACTTGAACGTCGAGGCAGCGCTCGATAGCTTGATAGATTACCACTCTTCCCCGCCTGAACCCCAGGTCACTCAGCAGGATCTCTTGCCTGGCTTTGAGCAAAATGTTGGCGTTCGAGTGCGGCTGCCCGCAGACATGGCCCGCTTCGGAGCCCAGTGGGAGGGAGCCAACCTGATCCCCATGCGGAACTCACAAGCCGCGTCTCTGCGTTACCGAATGCCTGGACACCGCGTCACGCTGTATGTCTACGATCCCCGCAAGGTCCCGGTGCAAGATAGCTTGCAGCAGCGGTTGGTGTTGGACCAACCGATCTACCTCGGTGAATGGCGTGGCTACAGCATAGCGGCGAAGCAACATCGCGGCGTGGGTTACGCGTTAGCGACCGATCTAGATGACGCACGCATCACCGAGCTGATCACGGCGATCCATTGATGCGCCGCGCAGAGTAGCTTGACGCGCCGCGCAGAGTAGACTGTGGCGGTGGAACCGGGTATGACCTGGTTAGGCCGCGCCGCCCCCATGTTGTCGAATGTCATTGCTCCGCGGGGGACTCGTGGGTATCGAACCCCGCGCTGCATCACCTGCGGTTTACGCGTTGCAGAACCCGACGGATACCGAGGTCACCAAGCCACGTGTGTGTGTACGCTTTGGTCGAAGCTCGCGGTCCAGACCGAGGTCTGTGTGCTGATGGCCCGCTCAGAAGCGAACAAGCCCACCAACACGGGTCGCCTTCTGAGCCTCTGGCTTGAGGGATGCAGCGTGCAGATCCGGGGAGAGCGACAGTACGTGCAGCACGAGCACGACCCCCATGGGCACCACGCTGGCCAAGCGGGAATGACGACTGTGCATAGCAAAGAGCTTGCGACGTGGGCAGAAGAGGGTACGGCCGTGCTGTTCCCTTCCCCGAACGCGATCCCGATTGAAGAGCTCCCTCGTCCACGACGGCTGATTGTACCCGATGGCTGCTGGTCTCAAGCGCGGCGGATCATGACGAAGAATCTCAATCCATTGGGACTCCCCCACGTGCAGCTCACCGTGCTGACTCCTGGGAGCTACGCGCTGCGCAGAGGCGCTGCGCAGTCGCTCTGTACGTTTGAGGCAGTGACCGCGGCACTTCGGTGCTGGGAAGCCCCCGAAACAACTGCAGAGCTGACGCGGCGTTTTGAAGACTGGCACACGCGCGCGCTCGCACTGCGGGGCGGCCCGGTCGTGCCCAGGCCTGCCTAGAAAAGTCCCTCGATTCGGGGGCTTGGGCGCTTCGGTTGATTTGACCCAGCTGATTGGTTATCCCCAACCGGATGCTGCGCGCTGTCGAAGTGATCGCACTGGCCATTCAAATGAGCCAGCCCGCGCTCACCGCTGAACAGGCTACCAGCTACGCTCAAGTCCTCCACGAAGAGGCGGTCGTCCACGATTTCGATCCGTTAACTGGGGTCGCCATCATCGCGACAGAGAGTGGCTTTCATCCAAGCGCTGTCTCCAAGAACGGTGAGGACCTCGGACTCGCGCAGATACGCGCACGCTACGTGGGCGCATGTGTTGGCACCCAAGACCCTGTGCGCAAACCGACCGCTGCCTGTCAGCGGGAGAAGGCACGACTGCTGGACCCCGCGGAGAACATCCGCGTGATGGCCGACCTGATCACGCGAAACCGAGACTTCTGCAAGAAGAAGGTCGGCAGCACCCAGTTTCATCGCTGGCTAGCGAGCTACCAGGGCCGCAACTACCCCAAGAAGAAGGTCTGGTGCAAAGCGGGTGAGGGAACCTGGAAGGTGATCCGACTCCGGGGCAACCTGATTCGCGACCTGAGTCGCGCGGGTAAGCTCACCGTCAAGCGCTAGCGTCCAGAGTCACCGGGCGGGCAGTCCTGCGATTCACCCCGACTCGCCCATCGCGCTTGCTCCCGCGCGAGCCAGCGGTCAATCACGAAGGGACCAGTCGGGACAATCGCCGCTACCAGCGCCACCGCGCCGCGGGCCACGGGCCACCCTTTCATCAGGACCGCCCGTCCGATCTCGGCGCACAACCAAACAAACAGCACCCCGTGCAGCATCCCCGCGACGCTCACCGCGAGGGGGTAACCGGCAAAATACTTGAGCGGCATCGCGACCCCGAAGAGCAACAGGGTGGATGTGCCCTCGATAGCGCCGACGACGCGAAGCCGACCCACCGGGGACGGCCACGCAGCTTTGCAAGTTTCAATCAGAGACACGTGGCGGGTGTAACACCCTCTGCCGGAAATGGCTCGTGCCGCTTGCACGCTTTTGGCACCAGGCGTAAAGCGACGCCATGTCGGAGAAGACCCAGCAAGACAGCCACGAGCACCTCAGGGATCTGATCGAAACACACGAGCCTGAGTCAGTCCGCGACTACCTCGCGAGCCTGCCCGTCGAAGACCTCGGTTACGTGGTGAACCGCCTGGACCTCGACGACCAAGTCGCGCTGATGGACTCCTTGTCGAAGGAGCACGCCGAGGTGGCGGCTTCGCTGGTCGAGCACTTGCCCGATACGCAGACCGCGGATCTTTTCAGTCTTCTGCCACCGGCCGCCGCGGCCAACATCTTCGAAGAGATGGACTCGGACGACCGCGCAGACGTGCTCGCGGAAATGACCGACCCCAAAGCAGCGGCGGTCCTGGCCGAGCTCGAACCCGAGGAAGCGAGGGACGCCAAGCACCTGATTGGGTACGACTCCAACACCGCCGGTGGCTTGATGATCACCGAGTATCTGTCGCACCCGATGACGTTCACGATTCAGCAGGTGCTCGAAGACATGCGCACGAACGCTGAGCAGTACTCGGGTTACGACGTTCAGTACGTCTACGTCACCGATGAACCGGGGCGACTCATCGGCGTGATCCGCCTCCGCGACCTGGTGCTCACCCCCGGGGACGCCACCCTGGACAAGATCGTCATCCGCAACCCTCGCAAGGTCAGAACGGACGAATCGATCGCGCAGCTGGAAGGATTCTTCGACGAGCACGGTTACTTCGCAGTTCCGGTAGTGGACCCAAGCGGCGTACTGGTCGGCGTGGTGCGACGCGCAGCGGTCGAGGCGGCCCATGCAGAGGGAGCCGGTCGAGCCTTGATGGCCTTCGGCGGTATCATCGGCGGTGAAGAGCTGCGATCGATGCCGACACGAAACCGCGTCGCTAGGCGCTTGGCTTTCCTGTGTCCCAACATCGTGTTGAACATGGTCGCAGCGAGCGTCGTCGCTTACTACGAACCCACCATCGCGGCTGTAACCGCGCTAGCCATTTTTTTGCCCATGCTGAGCGACATGAGCGGCTGCGCGGGGAACCAGGCCGTAGCCGTGAGTATCCGCGAGCTCTCGCTGGGTCTACTGAAACCCAAAGACCTTTTTCGCACCCTTCAGAAAGAGGTCGGTATTGGCGTGATCAACGGGGTCGTGCTGGGCACGTTGGTTGGCCTCATCGCCTGGGCCATGCGGGGCGACGATTGGCCGCTCATCGGCGTAGTTGTGGGGGGCGCGATGTGCATCAACAGCGTGCTCGCGGTCGTCATCGGTGGAACGGTGCCCCTCGTGCTCAAGCGCGCCCGAGTCGATCCGGCGCTCGCCGCTAGCCCCATCCTCACCACGTTCACGGATATGTGCGGCTTCTTCCTGACCTTGCGCCTCGCGACTGCGCTGCTGCTCTAGACCAAACCGCGCCCACGCGGCGAGCCACATTCCTGTCCTAGGACACACGTCCCGCCAGGCGGGTGAGCAACGGCAGCAGCTCCCCCATACTCTCAATCTGATAGTCGGGCTCGGCCGCTCGCATCGCTTCTGGGTGGATTCCGTAGGTCACGCCGACGGTCACGGCGCCAGCGGCTTTACCACAGAGAATATCTTGCGGACCATCACCGACCATGACCAGCGCCTCGGGCGGTACCTGAAGACGCTGCGCGATGTGAAACAGCGGCTCAGGACTCGGCTTCTTCTCGGGAAAGTCGTCTCCACACACCACTGTCACAAAGTATTGACCTAACCCAAGCTGCTCCAACACCCGCTCGGTCACCACACGCGGCTTGTTGGTACATACGACCTTCGGCGAAGACACCTCCGCCAGGGTGGCGATCACACCGTCATACGGCCGAGTATGCACCACCGCGTGAGCCGCGTAATAGTCCAAGAAATCCGCGTGCGCCTTGGGCAGCAACGGGTCGTCGTTCGTCAGCTGCAACCCCAGCCGCACCAGCTCCCGAGCGCCGTCCCCAACGAACCGACAAACGGTCTCGAGCGAGAGCGCCTCATGCCCATTAAGCGCCAACGTGTGATTGAGCGCTGCCGCGATGTCTTCGCGGGAATCAATCAGAGTCCCGTCCAGATCAAACACAACACATTGAGCTCTCACGCTTTCCAAGCGAACGCCGCCCAGCCCACGAGGAACATAAGCCCTCCCACAGGTGTGACGGCCCCCAGCCAGCGCATGCCGGTCACGGTCATCAAATACAAGCTCCCGGAAAAGATCACGATGCCCGCCGTGAACGCCCAACCTGCCAAGCTCCCCACTTCGGGGTGCTCCCGCCTGAAGTGCGCCCAGACCAGCAGGGCTATCGCGTGAATGAAGTGGTAGAGTACGCCGGTCTTGTAGTTCTCAAGCATTCCCGGGTCGACCTTGCCTCGCAATGCGTGAGCCCCAAAGGCTCCCAACGCCACACCCAAGAAACCGAGCACACAGGCGAGTCTCATCCAGCTCATGGGGGAGATATACACGCGACGTGGCTCCCGGCGCTACCCCGCTCTGCGTCGAGGGGTGCTCGATAACCCTGGCCGCCCGAACGGTGGATGGAATTCAGGACCTGCACCCACAAGACAGCGCCCGTGCAGGGCTCAAAACACGAAAAGGGCGGCCAGTTGGGCCACCCTTTTTGTGTTGCTGTTTAGGAGCGCCTAAACGCTGTGGGGACTTGCAGGGTTATGGTTTCGTCACGAGAACATCATCGATGGTCATGCTGCCGGTCTCAGCCGCGGCCGTCGCCGCGTTCATATACGCACCAATCTTGATCGTGTGCGTGCCCGCCGCAAGCGATGCGCTGGTGAAGGTGCGAGTGACTTCAACTTGGGCGCCGCCACCCTCAATCCGCCGCACGTAGTCGTTGGGGCTTGCGCCGTATAACGTGTTGTTTATCATGACCAACGTCTCCACCCACTCACCGGGGTCGATGCCGTCCGCTGTGCTCATGCTGTACTTGAAGCTCACGCTGACCGTTCCGGAGCTAGTCGTCGTGAACGACTTACTCCAGCCGCCGGATGTAGCGGCTGTCATCGCTCCGCCCACGGTGACGTTGAGTTTGCCCGTGCCGTGTACTCCACTCGCGAAGGCAGCGTTGCTCGTGCTGCGAAACATGTTGTCGGCGTAGGTGAAACCAGACGCACCCGATGCGAAGTTGGCATCGATCAGTGTAGTACCGCTCGAACAGGCCGAGCAGGGCCCACCGCAGTCGACGCCCGTTTCGGTCTGGTTCTGGATGCCGTCCGAGCACGTAGCCGCGGGAGGCGCCGCCCCGTCGTAGTTGTCGAACCAGCTCGCCATCTTGCTAAAGCTGTTCTTGTTTTGTTTGAGAATCGCCATCAACTCATTGGTGTCAGTGAAGTCGAGCCTCTTTCCACAAAAATTGGTGCACCCCGCCAAGTAGCGGTCGGGCGGGTAGAACGCGAAAGCCGCGTCGAACCCAGGCTTGTAGGTGCTCGCGTTCGCCCTAGCCATAAATTCATCGATCTCGGCATGGGGGTAGGTGTTCGAATTGTACCAGCCCCCGTTCACGATGGCTTCACCGTAGTATTCGACCCCCAGGGAATGCAGGTGCGGTCCCACCAGCGTAGCACCGCCACGGCCATAGTGTCCCTCGTTCCACGACGAGTGCTGGACGATGTGGATGCGCTCGGCGTTGAAGCTTGGGTTGATAGTCTTCATCTTCACGATGATGTCGTGGGCGAGGTCGGACTACCCCGCTTCCTGCACGAACACGTGGCCATTGTCGCCGGCGTTCTCAATCACACTTAGCCACAGGTTGGCGAGCTGCGTGACGATTAGGGCGTTGGCGTTGTGGTTCCAATCGACATGAGCATCTATCCAGCCATTCTGGAGCAAACCGCACGTCGTGTTGTTGGGGTTACACTTGCCGACACCAAACGCAGCGTTCGTGACTGCCGCGATCTGCGTCTGATAGCTGGAGGCGTCTTGGTCTCCGTAGGAGCCATTGACGACGCTGACCTTCTGGATACCCAGTTTATCGATCACCATCTTCGTGACGGGCTGGCAGTGCCCATCGTCCTTGTCGGGGCTATTGTCGTAGTGAATCGCCAATAGGTCACGTGTGACGTTAAAAGTGGGCAGGGACGCGAGACTCGTGGCGACTAGAGCCTCCTCAGCCTGCGCAAACTCCATATCCTCATCCGCTAGCTGGCCCTCTCCTTCGTATCCACACGCGGCAACGAAGAGCGCACCTAGGGCCGCAATAGTGGCGTATTACCTGGGGCGCTTGTTGATTGATGAATTGAGTGACGCGATAGATATGGCTTGTTTCATTGAGCTTTCAGGTTAGAGGCTGTGATACATGAACAGCCCTTCACTGTGACCTGGAAAATTCCCACGTCAAACGAACTCATCAAAGCCTCTACACAGCTCATGCTGTCACTGGAACGGTCGCACCGATTCGAAACGAGCGCCGCTGTAGGCGCGCAGCTGGGCGCTACTGCACGAACCGTGTGAGCACGGCTTCACCGAAGGTCATCAAGAGTTTGGTCAGTTGCATGAGAGTTGTTGCCTTCCGTTGCGCCGCACGAACTCGCGTCCACGCGAATGTTTTGTCAACAGCGTGCAATTGCCGGACCGGCCCTATCGCGCGACCTGATCTTCCGGGGTGAACTCGTTCAGCGGCGTGAAGGCTGGCGTGACCGTTTCAGGAGCAGGCAACGGCTTGTGACTGGAGTCGTACCATGTTCCAGCGGCCATCATCAAACGGCCGTCGTTTTGATACCAGACTCGCCATGGGGCAAAGCGCCCCACCAGTGGCGGGGCAACCCACCCGCCCCGCGACCAGACGAAGGATTGGCCGCGATAGATCCATTCACCATCAATCCAAACGACGTCTGCATTGCCGGGGCGCTCTGGGACCGTTTCCGCGAGTGCGGCCGGCGGCGGATAGGGTACGGCGAAATAGGCTGTCGAAGGGTGTGCTGTGAGCGCGGGCGCAGGCAGGGTTCGGCTGCATGCGATCTGAGCCAAGGCAATCCAAGGTAGCCACCGCAGTACCATGGCCCGCCCCTTGCAGGTTGCGTGCCGTGGTCTTTCTGCTTGCTTCGCCCAACGGCGCGAGACGGACGGCTTGCGCGTTCTGCGCGACCGTACTGCTGCTCGCGTGCACGCGCGTACCCCAGCAACGCTTTAACCTCGACAAACTCGAGGTGACCGGCAACAGCGAGCTGGACGACGACGAAATCCAAGAGAAGATAGCGTCGCGGGAGACAGGTCGGTTCCTAGGCTTGTTTCCGGGCCTGATTTACGACTACGAGGCGTTCAATCGCTTTGTCTTGGAGCGAGATCTGCAGCGCATTGAACGATTCTATCGTAGTCGCGGTTTCTACCAAGCTCGGGCACGCGCCGCTCGCGTCGTTCGCTCCGGTCCGAATGTCCGAGTCGAGATCGTGGTC